>JAISQQ010000217.1 GCA_031274075.1 Accumulibacter sp. | reverse complement strand
CTTTGTTGATATTCTTCTCGCCTATCTTTGTGATGATTGTGAGTCGCAACTTGTGACTGGCTGATTGATTGATTGATTAATTGATTGATTAATTGGTTGATTGATTGATTGATTGATTGATTGGGTCTGTTATCAACGTCTTCCACAGCCGCCTGCACGGCGCTTGGGCGGACGTCAGCCGCGAGCCGCCGGAGGCGGACGAAGCGACGGAACCGGCGCAGCCGCCATCCGGCGATCGCGGCCGGGCGCTCGCCTTCGTCCGTCCGCACGATATCCATATCGAGTCCGCGCCGATCGCCGGCGGGATCGAAGCGACGGTCCAGGACCTGCACACCATCGGCCCGCTGGTGCGAGTCGAACTGGCGCACGCCTCGGAACTGGTGGAAGTGGAACTGACGCGCGAACGGGCGGACGCGCTGCGTCTGCAAAAAGGCCAGCGCGCCTGGCTGAAGCCGCGCCAGGTCAAGGTGTTCCAGGTTCCCGACGAAGCGCTGGAGGAGGGCGGCTCGGGGATCTGAGAAGCTGTTTGCGATCTTCTCTCTGGGAGCGCGCGCGATCCTGGGCCGATGGGGGCGGGGAGTTCGTCGAGAATTTTCAGGAGCCTGGGCAGACTGTGGCTTCCGGTGTGTTCGTTGCCGGGTTTGACTTCGATTCCGAGTACCCAACGCGGGCCACCCGTCAGGGAGGTGGGATCGCGGTGCGAGGGGCGGCCGGGTTGGTGAGGATTGGAGCCACGCATCGCGCCTTCTTGTTTTCCGTAGAGCGGTTTGATCGGGGTGTCGATGTCCAGAATCCGGGGGGCGTCGAGGAACGGCGCCGTGCTGTGTCGTAACGGCGCTTCCCGCCAGGCGATATACCTTTGTGGTTTCCGGGATCGCCGCCCGGGCGCGGCGGAGCGCCTCTTCGCGGATGACTTTGTTCATGCCCCGCAAGGAGGGATTGACGCCGTCGCAACGGATCGCCCTGACGTGGGCGTCGCGCCGCTGACCCGAAAGTACGGAGCGCCTCCAGGTCGCCGGAACGTCGGTCTTCCCGGGTGTCCGGACTGGTGTAGGCCAGCGGGCCGCTTCCCTCCCCGCTTGGACAGAGTTCGGTTCGTGTCAGGAACCCGACGCAGTACGCCAGATGACGCATTTCATCGCATGAACCCTGGAATAAGCATGGGCGCGTCGTCCCGGCGCAAGCCGGGACCCAGTTCGTTCCTCGAATTCCTGGATTCCGTCTTTCGCCGGAATGACGGAGCGAAAATAGCCGCTGTCCGCATCAAAAACGCAAAACACTCCAAGCGCTTTCCCCCGAATCATTTCTTCAGGATGTCGCTGCCGAACCATTTGCCCGAAATCACCGCCGCGCTGCCATCGGCCTTCATCTCATCGAGCGCCTTGTCGAGCTTGCCCGCCAGTTCGGTGTCGCCCTTGCGCACGCCCACGCCGTACTCCTCGGCGCCGAAATTCTCTTCGAGGACGCGGTACTCGCCCGGCTTCTTCGCGGTGTAGTAGCGGCCGACGATCTCGTCCATGACGATGGCGTCCAGCCGGCCGGCGGAAAGATCCATCAGCGCCGTGACGTTGTCGGAGAACTTCTTCAGTTCCCCGATGGCCTTGGCCGTTTCCGCGTCCAGGGCAATGGCGTCGACGGCGCTGCTGCCGTCCTGCGCGCCGACGATCTTGCCGGCCAACCCGGCCTTGGCCTCGATCGGCGAGTTTCCGGGCACCACGATGATCTGGCGGTTTTCGAGATAAGGCTTGGTAAACAGGATGTTGGCCTTGCGCTCCTCGGTAATCGTCAGGCCGTTCCACAGCACGTCGATGCGCTTGCCGTTCAACTCGGCTTCCTTGGCGCTCCAGTCGATCGGCTTGAAGCTCACCTCCAGCCCGAGCCGCCTGCCGGCCTCCCGGGCCAGATCGATGTCGAAGCCGACGATCTCGTTCTTGTCGTCGCGAAAGCCCATCGGCGGAAAATGATCGTCCAGGCCGATCACGACGGCCTGGGCCGCGGCGGGCGGCGGCGCGGGCTGTGCCGCGGCGGCGGGCGCGGGTTCTTCCTGCTTGCCGCAGGCCATCAGAAATACGGAAACCAGCAGGATCGCCGCCAGGGACGAGAGACGTTTTTTCATTTTTTCATCCATCATTTTTTCATCCATTTATGAAGTTGAAGGGATCGTGACGACCCGCCATTATCCTGGAAACCGCGCTTGCGCGCTCATTTCTTCGCCAGGGCAATCGCCCTCCCCTCGATCCATGCTTCGTCGACCAGGGTCATGATGCCTGCCGTCGAAAGATCGAGAGTAAACCCGATTCGCTCATGGCTTACAATACCTGTCATAAGCGCCCTGTCATAAGCGCGCGATTTTAAACGATTTCTTCCTGCCGTTTACGGCATTTACGCAGGCAATAACCCCGGAGGACTCGCCGGGAATCATGAAAAATTCTCCATTTTCTTTATAATCAATCGATTTCAATCGAGCATGAAGCCAGATGCGAAAACCCTCTCTCGAAGCAGCGTTGTCGAAGACATCGCGATCAGGCGGCTGAAACGCATGCCTGATTACGTGGATCACAGGCCGGGCGGCCATGCCTAAAACCGTCGACGAAATTTCGCGGGAAACCGGTTTTTCGGTGACCACCGTCCGTCTGGTAATCAACGGACAGTCCGAGAAATACCGGATCAGCGGCAAGACCCGGCGAATCATCGAAGACTATGTCACGCTGCACGGGTACTCGTTCAACCACGCGGCGCGCAGCCTCAAGCTCAACCGCAGCGATACCGTCGGTTTCGTGGCGCCCGATTTATCGAACGCCTTTTTCGCGCACCTGATGGCCGTGCTCGAAGCGCTTTGCCGCGCGCGCAACCTGCTGTTGCTGACCGTTGCCTCGCACGAGGACCCGATACTGGAGAACCGCGCCGTCGCCAGTCTCCTTGCGCGCGGCGTCGACGGCCTGGTGATCGCGCCCTGCCAGGCGGAAATCCAGCCGCTGCTCGCCAAGAACCGGGGGAGGACATCGATTGTGATGATCGACCGGGATTTCGCGTCGGGACTCTTCCCCACCGTCGTCAGCGACAACTTCAGCGGCGGCCTGGCGATGACCCGCGGCATGCTGCGGGAATCGCGCGGCAAGACCTTCCCCTTCCTGTGCGGCCACGCCAAACTGCCTAGCATCCGGGATCGCATCCGCGGTTTTTCAGAAGCTTGCCGGGAAATGGCGGAAGGCGGCGACGGGAGGATCTTGCAGGAAATGGACGACAGCATCGAGGCCGGAAGCCGCATGATGCGGCAATTGATCGATCAAGCCGGGGGAATTCCGCCGCATGCCTTCATGTGTTCGTCGCTGTTGATCCTGGAAGGAGCGCTACAGCAAATCAAAACCCAGATCGGCCGGATCGATCCCAGCATCCTGATTGGCACGTTCGACGATCACACCATGCTCGACCTGCTGCCCAATCCCGTCTTCTCGATCCGGCAGAACGAGAAAGCGCTGACGTCGAAAATTTTTGAATACCTGATCGGGCCACGCGCAGAGGGGAAAAAAACGGTGTGCGCGTCTTCGGTCATCGCGGCGGAACTGGTATGCCGCAACCTCGAATCCCAGGGCTTTTTTGCCAGTACAAGACAAAAAGCCGCCGTGGAAAAAACATAGCGGCCCGGTTCAATAGCCGGCAATGGAAGTTCAGGAGCCTGCCGATGACCGAGCCTGGAAATCCTTATCCGCATTCATTCTGAATCTTCATTGCCTGGCGAAACAGGGACTCCACCACGCTTCTTCCACCAGGCCCATATCTTCGGTCCAAGAATCGGCAGAAACAGCGTGAGTACCAGGAGTAATGAAGGTCAGACCTCGATTAATTTTTTCTGCTTGCTGAAGTGTTTCCAGGCACGGTTTCAAATTTAATCGTGGTCTGTCCACTATTGT
>JAISQQ010000326.1 GCA_031274075.1 Accumulibacter sp. | reverse complement strand
ATGCTTTCCCGGGCGACAACGCCACCGCCGGACTCGCCGCCGCCGCGAGCATCAGCGGCGGCGCGGTCAGCCGCGTGGAGGTCGCCAACGGAATCATCACCGTCGTGTTCAACGCCAAGGTCGATAATTACGACTTGAAACTCACGCCGACCGGCGGGGGCGGCAGCATTACCTGGTCCTGCAACGGCGGCTCCATTCCGGTCAAATACCTGCCGTTGAATTGCCGGTGAGCGGGGATCGGTTTCGTAGGGCGGGAAAGCGAAGCGCCTCCCGCCGATACTTTTTTCGGCGCGAAGCGCCGCTCGATTCGGGGCCGTTGAATATGATAAGCGGCGGCTGCGCCGCCGGAGGGAAGGACCGGCGGGAGGCGCTTCGCTTTCCCGCCCTACGGGGGCCTTTTTCGGTGCAACGCGCCGCATGATTGGAGGGGCCGTTGAGTACGATGAGCGGCGGCGATGCCGCCACCGGTTTTTGGGTTCCTGGGAGCGCGGAGCTTCGCGCTCCCAGGTTTCGGTTTTGTAGGGCGGGAAAGCGAAGCGCCTCCCGCCGATCCTTTTTCCGGCGCGAAGCGCCGCTCAATTCGGGGGACCGTTGAATATGATAAGCGGCGGCTGCGCCGCCGGAGGGAAGGACCGGCGGGAGGCGCTGCGCTTTCCCGCCCTACGAAATCCCGCTCTACGGGGGCGGGGTGTTAGCTGATGTGCTATTCTTGCCGCCGGCGGTGGGAACGTAGCCGGAAAAAGTTGTAATCTCCGCTGGATCATGACGGCCAAAGCTCCGGCATTCGGGAACCTGGGCGGGATTTCAGGGCCAAATTTCCAACCCGGGCAGGTCTCATGACAATGAAAACGATCCGTTTCCCCCCTCTGCTTCTCGCGCTGGCCGTCGGCCTGGCGGTCGCCTGTTATTGGCCGGGTTTGCAGGGGAACTACTTCCTGTTCGACGATACGCCCAACCTCGAACAGCTTGGCGTCTTCGGCGGCGTCAGCGATTGGGAATCGTTCCGCGCCTTTGTTTTCGGCGGCGTTTCCGGGCCGACCGGGCGGCCTTTGTCGCTGGCGACTTTCCTGCTGGACGACAATACCTGGCCGAGCCAGGCGGTGTGGTTCAAGCCGACGAACCTGGCGATCCACGTGCTCTGCGGCCTGCTGCTTTGCTGGGGCACGCTGCTGCTGTTGCGCAATTTCCGCTTCGAGGAAGACGAGGCGCAGTGGCTGGCCGTTTTTTCCAGCGCGTGCTGGCTGCTGCACCCGCTGATGGTGTCGACGACGCTTTACATCGTGCAGCGCATGGCGCAACTGAGCACGCTGTTCGTCTTCGCCGGCATGGCGGGTTATCTGCACGGACGCCTGCTGCTGCCGGAGCGGCCGCGCGCGGCCTACGCCTGGATGACGCTCTCGCTCGGCCTGGGCACGCTGCTGGCGGTGTTCAGCAAGGAAAACGGCGCGCTCTTGCCCTTGCTGCTGTTGGTTGTGGAATTCTGCCTGCCGGACCAGCCGTCGAGGCCGCGCCCGGCGCGGTTGTGGCGCGCGGTCTGCCTGTGGCTGCCGTCGCTCGCGCTCCTCATCTATCTCGCCCGGCAGATCGATTTTTCGCCGGGTATCTGGCCGCGCAGGCTCTTCGACCAGCCGGAACGCCTGTGGAGCGAGGCGCGCATCGTGTGGGAATATCTGCGGCTACTGTTCATTCCGCAAATCGAGGGCCACGGACTCTACCAGGACGGCTACGCGATCTCGCGGGGCTGGCTGACGCCGTGGACGACGCTGCCCGCGGCGCTCGGCCTGCTGGCGCTGTTCGGCGCGGCGCTGTGGGCGCGCCGGCGCTGGCCGCTGGTCGCGCTGGCGATCCTCTTTTTCTTCGCGGGTCATCTGCTCGAATCGAGCGTCCTCGGCCTGGAGCTTTATTTCGAGCACCGCAATTACCTCTCCGCGGGCCTCTTGTTCCTGCCGCTGGGGCAGGGACTCTCGTTCCTGGCGAAGAAATACAAGCCCGCGCTGGCGCTCGTCGTCGGCGGCGTGGCGCTGTGCCTGCTGGCCGGGTTTACCTGGCAGCGCGCGCAGCTCTGGCAGGACGAAGACCAACTGCTTCTCTATTGGGCCGCGTCGAACCCGGATTCTCCCAGGGCGTATAACGCGGTGGTGGCGATACTGACGGTGAGACGCCAGCTCGAACAGGCCGACGCGCTGCTCGACGCCGCCAACGAGCGCTTTCCCGACAACGCCATGCTCAACCTGCGCCGCCTGCTGCAGAAGATTTTCGCGCGCCAGGCCAGCGAACGCGACTTCGAGCTGGCGGGCCAGCGCTTGTCCCGGCAAGTCTTCGACATGCCGGCCATCCGGAGCATGCGCATGATCGTCGATAACGTCCTCAAGCCGGATACTCCGCTGTTCTACAAGGACGCGACGCTCGGCCTGATCGAGGCGATGGAGCGCAATACCACTTTTTCCAGGTTCCCGGAGCAGAAACAGGAGTCCGCGTATCTCAAGGGGCGCCTGTACCTGGCCAAGTCCGCGCCCGCCGAAGCGTGCCGGCAGTACCAGTACGCCATCGGCTTGTACGCCGACGTCGAGCCGGCGCTGATGATGGTCGCCGAAATCGCTTCCGCGCAGGCTTTCGATTGCGCCCTGGAGACGCTGGCGCTGGCGAAAAAAGCGCTCGACCAGCAAGCGGACCGATCCCTGCGCCGCTCACGCGAGAGCTACGAATCGGAAATAATACGGCTGCGGGAAATCATCGACCAGGAAAGGCAGAAATGAGATCGAACCCTGCTCCCAACTCCGCCAACTCCACCAACTCCGCCCCCGCTGAAAAGATCAGCGTCATCCTGCCGGCCAAGGATGAATCCCTGGCGATCGGCCAGACCCTGGCGGCGATCGCCCGGGTTCTTCCCTCCGCCGAGATCGTCGTGGTCGACGACGGATCGGTCGACGATACGGCCCAGATCGCCCGGCAGGCGGGCGCGGTGGTGGTCCGCCACCCGTATTCCAAGGGCAACGGCAGCGCCGTGAAATCGGGCGCGCGCGCCGCCAGCGGCGATACGCTGGTGTTCCTGGACGCCGACGGGCAGCACGATCCGGCCGACATCCCGCGCCTGCTGGCGCGCCTCGACGAGGGCCACGACATGGCGGTCGGCGCGCGCCAGGCGGGTTCCCAGGCCAGCCTGGGGCGCAGCATCGCCAACCGCTTCTACAACTGGCTGGCCAGCTACATGACCGGGCATCGGGTGGAAGACCTGACCTCGGGCTTCCGCGCCGCGCGCGCGAAGAAGTTCCGCGAGTTCCTGTATCTCTTGCCCAACGGCTTTTCCTACCCGACGACGATCACCATGGCCTTTTTCCGCGCCGGTTATTCGGTGGCCTACGAGCCGATCCACGCCGCGCAGCGGATCGGCAAGAGCCATATCCGGCTGCTCCGCGACGGCCTGCGTTTCCTGCTGATCATTTTCAAGATCGGCACGCTTTACTCCCCGCTCAAGCTTTTCCTGCCGTTTTCCCTGCTGTTGTTTGCGTTCGGCACGGGGTGGTACGCGCACACCTATATCGGGCAGGGCCGGTTCACCAACATGAGCGCCCTGTTCTATACCGGCAGCATCGTCGTCTTCCTGATGGGGCTGATTTCGGAACAGATCACCGGGTTGATGTACAAAGCAGAGGACAGGTGACAGGTGTCAGTAACTTGCGGCGCTTCGCGCCGGTAAACCCTGCCACCTGCCACCTGACATCTGATTCCTGACAATGAACTCCGTCCTGAAAAAAGCCTGGTCTCTCTTTACGCCCGCCGAGCGGGGCAAGGCGGTGCTGATACTGGTTCTTTGCGTGTTGATGGCGCTGGCGGAAACGGCCGGGGTGATTTCCATCATGCCGTTCCTGTCGGTGCTGGCCCGGCCGGAGATCATCGAGGAAAAGCCTTTGCTGCGCGCGGTCTATCAGTATTTCGCGTTCGCGGATTTTCGCGGTTTCATCCTGGGGCTGGGGATGGCCTCGATCGTGATCGTGGTTTCTTCCTCGGCTTTCAAGACCGTCACCCTGCACGTCATCAACCGCTTCATTCACCTGGAGCGGACTTCCATCAGCTCGCGCCTGCTGGCGTGCTACCTGCGGCAGCCGTATGAGTTCTTCCTGACGCGCAATCCTTCGCTGCTCGGCAAGAACATCCTGTCGCAAACGGATGAATTGATCGGCAATCTGCTCTGGCCGCTGTCGCAACTGATCGCCCAGGGCGCGATCGTGCTGGCGGTGACGACCCTGATTTTCTTCCATGACCCGCTGATGGCGTCCTGCACGGTGGCCGTCGTCGCGGCGCTCTACGGCGCGATCTTCGGCCTGGTGCGCAAACGCCTGGATCGGATCGGGCGCGAATGGCAGGCGGCGAACGGGCTGCGCTACCAGGCCTGCAACGAGGCGCTGGGCGGCATCAAGGACGTCAAGATCACGCATTCGGCATCGGCCTACGAGGAAAAATTCCATCAGGCGGCGCGCCTGGTTTCCCGGCATCTGGCGACCAACGATACCTTGAGCCAATCGCCGCTTTATATGGTCGAGGCGGTGGGCTACACCGGGCTGATCCTGATTGCCCTGTGGCTGCTGCTCAAGACAAACGACGTCGCGCACGTCCTGCCGGCCCTGGGACTTTACGGTTTCGCGGCGTACCGGATGCTGCCCGCCGTGCAGGTCATGTATCGCGGCTTTGCGCGGCTCCGGTTTTCCATGGCGTCGCTGAATTCCATTGTCCACGATCTGGCCCTGCCCGAACCGTGTTCTCCCGGTTCCGCCGCGATGATCGTGCCGCAGCGGGAAATCCGTCTCGAGAAAATCCGCTATGCCTATCCCTCGACGCCGGACGCCCCTGTCTTCGATGGCTTCGATCTGCTCATCGAAGCCAACAGCAGCGTGGGCATCGTCGGCAAAAGCGGCGGCGGCAAGAGCACGCTGATGGATATCCTGCTGGCGCTGCTGCGACCGCAAAGCGGCGTCTTGAGCGTGGATGGCGCGCCGATCACCGAAGAACGCGTTCCGGCCTGGCAGCGCGCGATCGGCTACGTGCCGCAGCACATCTTTCTGTCCGACGCCAGCGTGTGGGAAAACATTGCCTTCGGCGTTCCGCCGGATGAGGTCGACCGGCAAGCCGTGGAACGCGCCGCGCGCGCGGCGCAGATTCACGATTTCATCGTGAACGATTTGCAGGAGGGCTACGAGACGCGCGTCGGAGATCGCGGCATCCGCCTCTCCGGCGGACAGCGTCAACGCATCGGCATCGCCCGCGCCCTGTACCGCGATCCGCCGGTCTTGTTCATGGACGAGGCGACGAGCGCGCTGGACGCGCAGACCGAGGAGGCGGTGAACGAGGCGATCCGCCACCTGTCGGGCCGCAAGACGGTGGTGGTGATCGCGCACAAGGAATCGTCGCTGCGCGACTGCCGGCGAATCGTTTCTTTGTAGGCGAACGAAGGAAACGCAAAAAATGG
>JAISQQ010000452.1 GCA_031274075.1 Accumulibacter sp. | reverse complement strand
CGATCTGGCGGCGAAGGCGGGCGACGTGAAATTGCTCACGCCGCTGATGGGCGAAAAACTGGCGCCCGACGAGACCGTGACGCGGGCGTGGTGGGAAACGGTCGGGGGTGAGTAGGCGGATGTTTGGGGGGGCTTTGGGGGTGTGGGGCAATCGCTCCGCAACAGTGGGAATGACACTGCCACCGCTGTTGCGGGGCTGGTGCCCCGCGCTCCCAGGAGCCATCACGATCTTCACGAACGTAAAGTCGACCTGCGTGCGTGAAAACAGCGACGGTTCGGTAGGGCGGGAAAGCGCAGCGCCTCCCGCCGGTCCGTTTCACGGCGCGACGCGCCGCATGATTCAAGGGCCGTTGAATACGATGAGCGGCGGCGATGCCGCCGGAGAGAACAACCAGCGGGAGGCGCTTCGCTTTCCCGCCCTACGTGTCAGGGATCAGGTGTCAGAGGTCAGGTGTCAGTATTCTTGCGGGCGCGAAGCGCCTGGTAATCAAATCACCGCCATTTTCGTGCGCACAGGCCGATTCATGGAGAGGGTGCGATTGCCCCCTGGGAGCGCGGGGCACCAGCCCCGCAACAGCGGTGGGCGTGTCATTGCCGCTGTTGCGGGGCTGGTGCCCCGCGCTCCCAGGGGCGGCTCGGAGTGAGGCTTTCACAGAGGCGGCTCGAAGAGAGGCTTTCCCAAGGGCGACTCGAAGAGAGGCTTTCACGGAAGCGGCTCGGAGTGAGGCTTCCATAATGGACCCCACGCCCCCAGCGAAGACCGAAAACAGCTTCCAAAACGCCAAACGCACCAAAAACAAAACGCGAATGACTTGCCATGCCGTCACAAGCCGAGATCCTGCCACATGGCGTCGATCCTTCGCTTGACGTCGGCGTCCATGACGATCGGCCGTCCCCATTGCCGCGCCGTTTCTCCGGGCCATTTGCTGGTGGCGTCGATGCCCATCTTGCTGCCCAGGCCCGCGGCCGGGCTGGCGAAATCGAGGTAGTCGATCGGCGTGTTTTCGGCGATCAGCGTATCGCGCGCCGCGTCCACGCGCGTGGTCAGCACCCAGATCACCTCCTTCCAGTCGCGCGCGTCGATGTCGTCGTCGACGACGATGATGAACTTGGTATACATGAACTGGCGCAGGAAACTCCAGATTCCGAACATGACGCGCCGGGCGTGTCCGGGATACTGCTTGCGGATGGCGACCACCGCCAGCCGGTACGAACAGCCTTCCGGCGGCAGGTAGAAATCGGCGATTTCCGGATATTGCTTCTGCAACAAGGGCACGAAGACTTCGTTGAGCGCCACCGCCAACACCGCGGGCTCGTCGGGCGGCTTGCCGGTGTAGGTGCTGTGGTAGATCGGATTCTTGCGCATGGCGATGCGCTCGATGGTCAGCACCGGGAAGCTGGCCTGCTCGTTGTAGTAGCCGGTGTGATCGCCGTAGGGACCTTCGAGCGCCGTCTCGCCCGGATCGATGGCGCCTTCGAGGACGATTTCCGCCGTCGCCGGCACATGCAGATCGGCCTTGACCTGTAGTGCTCCCAGGCATTTCGCGAGCTCGGTTTTCGCGCCCCGCAGCAGGCCGGCGAACTGGTATTCGGACAGATTGTCGGGCACCGGCGTCACCGCGCCGATGATCGTGGCCGGATCGCAGCCGAGCGCCACGGCCACCGGAAACGGCTGGCCGGGATACTGCCGGCAGTGCTCCCGGAAATCGAGCGCGCCGCCGCGATGCGCCAGCCAGCGCATGATCAGCTTGTTGCGCCCGATCACCTGCTGCCGGTAGATGGCGAGATTCTGGCGCGGCTTGGCCGGCCCGCGCGTCACCGTCAGCCCCCAGGTGATCAGCGGCGCGACGTCTCCCGGCCAGCAGTGCTGGATCGGCAGCCGCGAGAGGTCGACCTCGCTCCCCTCCCAGACGACTTCGTGGCACGGCGCCGAGGAGACGATCCGGGGCGACATGTTGAGCGCCTGCCTGAGCACCGGGAATTTGTCCCAGGCGTCCTTCAAGCCTTTCGGCGGTTCCGGTTCCTTGAGACAGGCGAGCAGCCGGCCGAGCTCGCGCAGCGCCGCGACCGATTCCTGCCCCATGCCCAGCGCCACGCGGCGCGGCGTGCCGAACAGATTGCCGAGCACCGGCATCGAATGCCCCTTGGGTTTCTCGAAAACGATCGCCGGACCGCCGGAACGCAGCACCCGGTCGCAAATCTCCGTCATTTCCAGGCGGGTATCGATTTCGGCGCGGACGCGCTTGAGCTCGCCGATCGATTCCAGTTGCGCGATGAAGTCGCGGAGGTCGTGATAGTTCATGGCAGCCCGTGGCGGCAGACGAAATCAGGATTATAGGCTCCCCATAGCACTGCGCTATCGGCGGAATCGTTCCTTTTCATCAAAAACCGACTCCGGTTGGAAACCGCCCCCTTCAGGGGGATAATCTTGCACGGGAGAGGCGCAGCCCCTTCCGTGCTTTAGTCCGGCCTGCCGGACGTGGATTGAAACATTGGACACATTTTCGCCAAACGATAGAATGCAGGCATATTCCCTGAACCCGGGAAATGAAGGCTTCCCACAACCACCAAGGAGACAGGCATCATGAAAGGCAAGAAAATCGAAGCAGGCAAGATCGACATCGGTATTTCCGAAAAGCATCGCAGCGCCATCGCCAAGGGACTGTCGAAGCTCCTGGCCGACAGCTTCACGCTCTACCTGATGACCCATAATTTCCATTGGAACGTCGTCGGCCCGATGTTCAACACGCTGCACAGCATGTTCATGGACCAGTACACCGAGCAATGGAACGCCCTGGACACCATCGCCGAACGCATTCGCGCGCTCGGCGTGGTCGCGCCCGGCAGCTATGCCGAATACGAGAAGCTGACCATCATTCCGCCCGTCGAAGGCAAGCCGAAGGCGCTGGAAATGGTCGCCCTGCTCGTCGCCGCCCAGGAAGCCACCGCCCGCACGGCGCGCGAGCTGCTGCCGCTGGTCACCGAAGCCAACGACCAGCCGACGACCGACCTGCTCACCCAGCGGCTCGACCTGCACGAGAAAACGGCCTGGATGCTGCGCAGCCTGCTGGAGGAATGAAGCCGCCCGGCCAGTAAGGGCACAGTAAGGGCAACGCCCGCCTTCGCCGCGGGCGTTTTCTTTTTCAGCGCACGCCGCGCACGAACACGAAATCGACGACGATGCCGGCGAAGATGCTCGCGCCGACCCAGTTGTTGTGCAGGAAGGCCTTGAAGCAGCGCGCCGGATCGCGGTCGCGGATCAGCGTGTAGTGATGGACGGCCAGCGCCGCCGCCACGCCCAGCCCGGCGTAAAAGGCCCAATGCGCCCGCATCTGGCCGCCCACCCAGGCGATCAGGGCGAAGGCGATGGCGTAGCAGAGCATCACCGCGGCCACGTCGAAGCGTCCGAAGGTGATCGCCGAGGTCTTGATGCCGATCTTGAGATCGTCGGCGCGGTCGACCATGGCGTATTCCGTGTCGTAGGCCATGGTCCAGAATACGTTGGCCAGCAGCAGCACCCAGGCCGCCAGCGGAATCCAGTCGAACTGCACGGCATACGCCATCGGAATGCCAAAACCGTAGGCCACGCCCAGGTAAGCCTGCGGCACGGCGAAGAAACGCTTGGTGAACGGATAGCTGGCGGCCAGCAGCACGGCCGGCACGGACCAGGCGACGACGAGCCAGTTGCGCAGCGTCAGCACCAGGAAAAAGGCGCAGGCGAGCAGCCCGAAAAACAGCCACAGCGCCTCCCTGAGCGAAACCTTCCCGGCGGCCAGCGGCCGCTCCCGGGTGCGTTCGACGCGCGGATCGAAGGCGCGGTCGGCCACGTCGTTGATCACGCACCCCGCCGAGCGCATCACCACCGTCCCCAGCACGAAGACCCACACCACCGTCCAGTCCGGCGTCCCCCACGAAGACAGCCACAGCGCCCACAAGGTCGGCCACAGCAACAGCAGGATGCCGATCGGCTTGTCCAGACGCATCAGCTTTTCGTAAAGGTCGAGCCGTTCCCACAGAGTATTCATCGTAAAACCCATTTCAGATTCCAGAGGACAGAAGACAGAAGACAGTAATATTTGCGGGCGCGAAGCGCCCGGTAACTGAACTGTCCTCTGTCCTCTGACAACCATTGCGGATTTTAGAGCGTTTTACGTTTCAGCGCAGGCAGCGGCTCTTTCGATCCCGTCATTCCGGCGCAAGCCGGAATCCAGGAGTTTGAGGAACGCACTGGGTCCCAGCTTTGCCGGGAGTATTTGACTCGCGTCAACACTATTGCGACAATATTACCGTCAATGTTCCAAACAGCACTGTTGGAGTGAAACAGGTACACATATAATTCCATGTTACGTGCAATTGTCTTGAAATGTATTGACAAAAAATATTATTCACATAAAATGTTTTCAGCGAATGAACGGTGGAGGTTTATTTTATGAAAATGAAACACAAGGTAAAATCACTGTCTTGAGAAGGGAACTGTATCAGTAGTAATAATCCATTTCGAATGGCGAATCCTTTGGAGGTGTTAAATGATGACTAGTTCATTGGAAAACGCATTGAAAGAAACATGGGAAAAGAAAGAAAAATTCTACGAAGACACCAAAAATCTGACCATTATGGAAATAATGGAAAAAATTGAAGGAAAAAAATTCAATGTGGAAACCGGCACGGCACATAACAGATCTGTATGCGCTTCGAGCGCAGGGCGAGAAAAGGTTTTGTAGGGCGGATGCTGTTCAGAAGACAGAGGACTGACGACAGAGGACAGTTTGCTTACCGGGCGCTTCGCGCCCGCAAATATTACTGTCTTCTGTCCTCTGCCCTCGTCATTCCGGCGAAAGCCGGAATCCAGGAATTTTGAGGAACGAACTGGGTCCCGGCTTTCGCCGGGACGACGCGCCGATGTAAGGCGGATGCTGTTCAGAAGACAGAGGACTGACGACAAAGGACAGTTTGCTTACCGGGCGCTTCGCGCCCGCAAATATTACTGTCTTCTGTCCTCTGCCCTCGTCATTCCGGCGAAAGCCGTAATCCAGGAATTTTGAGGAACGAACTGGGTCCCGGCTTTCGCCGGGACGACGCGCCGATGTAAGGCGAATGCTGTTCAGAAGACAGAGGACTGATGACAGAGGACAGTTTGCTTACCGGGCGCTTCGCGCCCGCAAATATTACTGTCTTCCGTCATCCGTCTTCTGTCCTCTGGAATCCGATTCGCCATCGCCGCGGCTTCTCCTGGTACGGGGGCGTATAATGCGGCTTTCTCCTTGTTTTAACGCTGATTTTTCTTTCTTCCGTTCCGTTCCGGGGAGGGACCATGGACGAACTTCTTTTCTTGCGCGGGGCTCCCGCTTTTTCCGTTTTTCGTTTGCGGCGCTTGCAGCAAGGCCTCCAGGAGCTTGTGCCGGACGCCCGGATCGTCGGCGCGGACTATTGGCACTTCGTCAAGCTGAAGCAGGCGCTGGGCGATGAGGCGCGGCGGCGGCTTTCGGCGCTGCTGGAGGAACGGCCGGCGCCGACGGCGCGGCGGGGGGCGCTGTTTTTGGTCACGCCGCGCGTCGGCACGATTTCGCCGTGGTCGTCGAAGGCCACCGACATTGCCTGGAACTGCGGCCTGTCGGCCATCGAGCGCGTCGAGCGCGGCGTCGCCTTCGACATCGAGGGCGTGGCCGGGGCTCAGCGCGGCGCGGTGGCCGCGCTGTTGCATGACCGTATGACCGAGACGGTGCTCGGCGGTTTCGAGGAGAGCGCCGGTCTGTTCCGCCATTTCCAGCCGAAGCCGATGAGCCGTATCGACCTGCTCGGCGGCGGACGCGCGGCGCTGGCCGAGGCCAATATCCGCCTGGGCCTGGCGCTGTCCGAGGACGAGATCGACTATCTCGTCGATCTGTTCGCGACGCGGACGGGGCGCAATCCGAGCGACGTCGAGCTGATGATGTTCGCGCAGGCCAATTCCGAGCATTGCCGGCACAAGATCTTCAACGCTTCGTGGATCATCGACGGCGAGGCAAAAA
>JAISQQ010000306.1 GCA_031274075.1 Accumulibacter sp. | reverse complement strand
CCATAGGCGCGCGCGGTATCCCTGGTGATGTACTCGCGCAACTCGTCCCCGGCCAGGAAGGCGTCGCTCTGCGAGGTACGCGCGATATACGCCTTCCATTCGTCCGTCTGGCGCACCTTGGCCATGAGATCGGAATAGAACGCCACGACCTCCTTGGGCACGCCGGCCGCGACCCAGATGGTGCGCGGCATCTGGTACGAATCGACCGGTATGCCGGCTTCACGGCAGGTCGGAATGTCGGACCACGCCATGTCCTTGGTGACTTTCGGGCCGGCGGCCATGCGCTTTACGCTGAACACGCAAAGCGGACGGACCAGATTGGCTTTCCAATGGCCGATGTTCTCGTTCGGATTGTTGACATTGAAATCGATGTGTCCCCCGGCGAGCTGGATGCCGGCCTCGCCGCCGCTCTTGAACGGGATGTAGGTAAATTTACCGCCCGTGGCTTCGCTGACGATGCTGATCAAGGTTTGATCGGTATCCTTGGATTGCGAACCGCCCGCGCGCAGGCCGTCTCCCTTCTTGGCCGCCTCGATGAAACTCTTGGCGTCCGCATACGGCGACTTGGCGTTGACCCAGATCAGGAATTCGTCGAGCGCCATGGCGGCAACGGGAGCGAAATCATCCGTGGCGTACCCCATCTTGGCGACCAGCGGCAGCAGCCACTCGTTGTTGGTGCCAAAGGTGACGCGGTAGGGATTGTTCTGTTCGCTCGCGCCATGGACGAAACCCTCGCTGCCCGCGCCGCCGCCCTTGTTGATCACGACGATCGGGGCGTTCATCAGCTTGTTCTTGGAAATGATCGACTGGATGGTGCGGGTGAAAGTATCGGTCCCCCCGCCGGCGCCGCTGGTAACGACGAATTCGACCGGCTTGTCCGGCGTCCACGCCGCGCTTGCCCCCACCGCATAAAACGCGCCAGCCAGCAAGGTGGCAATCAGTTTGCTCTTGAGCATTGCATGACTCCTCGTAGTTGAAATTGAATTTAATAAAACAACGACACACAACAAACCACCGGAATGGTTTTTTTACAACCGTTCCAGCTTGGACTGATTCGCTTGGAAATCAGAAATCAAGGATAAAAACAACTTCTAGTCCGCTGGAACGAAAACGATTCATGGATACCGACGTTTGAGTAAATTTTTTCATTCATGCCGATTTTTCCCCGTTAACAGTTGGAAGAATTTTTGAAAGACAAACGCGACGGTCAGCACGCTCCCAAGAAGACAGCCTGAATTGACAAACCAGAGTGGGAGGTTCAGAACCGGGGTGAGTTCGCTGGTACTGAACTGGGTGGAAACAATGGTAAACATGTGCACCGACATGAAGACGCCGAAAATCAGGGCGCCGATACCTTGCAAAAATTTAAGGCATAACAATAACCTGGGCCGTTTTGTCATCATATCGTTCAGCAAATCGAATCCTATGAGATTATCGGTTTTGTACGCCATGGCGGCGGCTATGAAAATAAGCCATAAAAAGATGGTGCGCAAAAGCTCGTCCGTCCAGGCAACGGAAATATTCAGCATCCGGGCGATTACTCCATAGGTGACGAGACAGACGGCCAGCACGACAAAGTAACCGATCAGGTTTTCCACTATCCTGGCAAAACCGGCGGCCAGTTTGTTCATTTCAACCCTCTTCTTCCACGATGGCGATAACCCTGATTTGAACGCCATCGATATTGGGAATGTTGAGTGGCAGGGCCACAATGGTGCAGACCGGAGAGCCGATGCTCCAGAGATTGTACATGTACTCGATCATCAGGATTTTGCCTTCCTTCAGCACTTTCTCATGAACGGGCTGATGAATCTCGTGCAGGTCCTTGGCAAGGCGGACTTTACGGATATCATAATCCTGAGGAAAGTCGAATCCTACCACCTTGGGACGGTAATCACGGATCCAGTCGCCGCCGTCAGGAGTGACGTAGGGCGCGTTATCCCAGAAAGCATATTCCTTCCAGGATACTTTTTTTGCCCGGTCGGTGCGCAAAAGAAGGTAATCAAAGTGCCGGTCATAACCCGCTGCCGCCTTTTCCAGCATGGCGCCGGTAATTCCCTCGTTGTCCTTTACATCAACGAAATCCAGGACCAAGGCTTCACCCATGCACCAATCCTGAATGGGATACGCCGAAAGGTCATCACCCTGGGGATCGTGGTGAAGCGGCGCGTCGATGTGGGTAAACCAGTGGGTTTCGAGGTTAAAAGCCGTGCACTGCCAAGGATCTCCCGCCGCATGGGAGCGCGGCTTTGAAAACTTGATGCCGTACCTCCAATGTTCCTCGATCGGCAAACATAAATCGACAATCCGTTTTTTCATCGTAAAACCAACTCCGGTTTGAAACCCCGCCTTGAAGGCCGGAATCTCGACCATGCCACTTGGGAAAGGATGCCCCAGGTTCGTTTTGAGCGACAGGCATGAATGCCTGTCGCTGATTTCCCGCTGCTGTGCTCCTTTACGGTTTATTTCAACGAACTCTGAACGGCTTTCAAAAGCTCGTCACCGTTGGCGCTGGTAAACACGGTATAGACTGGCAAGGTGAGGGCCTTGAATTTATCGAGGTCCGGGTTTTCTTCAAAAATGATTCCCTTGTCCAGGAGTAGTTGCTTGGCAGCGGCGTTGGCCTTGGTCGCCAGTTCACGCTCGCGGGTCTGCCCGGCCAGGGCGGCCTCTTTTACAATTTTGAGTTGTTCAGGGTTCAGTTTATCCGCGGTCTTTTTGCTCAAGGACATGAGGAAGGGAGTATACACATGGTTTGAAAGGGTTATGTATTTCTGAACCTCATAAAATTTCCGGAATTCGATTTCCGCCAGAGGGTTTTCCTGGGCGCTTACAGTCCCTAGCTGGAGAGCGGTGTATAGCTCCGCCGCATCAATGCTGGTAGGCAGGGCGCCCAGGGCCTTCCAGGCTTCCACCTGCACCTTGGCGGGGAGGGTTCTCATTTTGATGCCCTTGAGATCGTCCGGGGTTTTTACGGGCCGCACATTGTTGGAAAGCTGGCGCATCCCGTTTTCCCAGAAGCAGAGACCGATGATTCCTTTTGCTTCAAGTTTCTTGAAGATGGTTTCCTTGGTAGGGCCGTCAACGGTTTTTCTCGCCTGCTCGACGCTGGAAAACAGGAAGGGCAGCTCGTAAACCTGGATATCCGGAACCAGGCCGGAGTAATAAGAATCACCTGAGATGCCAATGTCGATAGTCCCCTGCTGGAGCCCCTGCACCATGGAAGTGGCGTCTCCCAGTTCGGTATCGTAGAAAGCCTCTGCCAGAAGGCTTCCACCCGCATTCTTGTTGATCAATTCCACCATATAACCCAAGGCTTCGCCAGTAGGGCTGTTCTTGGGAATGGAACCAGAGAACACGCTCAGCTTGATGGGCTTGGTCTGAGCTCCAGCCGTGAAAGCCGTGAGGCTTACACAGAGCAGCGCCGCACAAATCAGGGATAGCTTTTTCATACGATTCTCCTTAAGAAAATTACTTCCTCACTTATTGAGTGTTACCAGAAACAGGGAAAGCTGCGGGAAAAACATCACACAGAACATTCCGGTCAACAGCACCGCAATGAAAGGACAGAGTTTCGGAAAAATCCGGTGTACAGGAACTCTGCTTACCGATGAAGCCACAAAAATATTTATGCCGACTGGAGGCGTCACGAGTCCGATGCAGAGGGTAAACACCATGACGACGCCGAAGTGAATCGGATTGATATTGAATTTCATCGCCGCGGGGACCAGAATCGGCGCCAGCACCAGCAGGGCGGGCACGGCGTCGATAAAGCAGCCCGCCACCAGAAGCATGATACATACGGCGATCATGAAAATTATCGGGTCGCCGGTGAGCGAAGCAAACCAAGTGGCAACCAACTGGGGGATCCGCTCCTTGGAAAGTACCCAGCCGAAGGCCTGGGTAGTTCCGACGATCAGCATGATTCCCGCCGCCAGCTTGAAGGATTTGAACATGACCTGACCCACATCCTGGAGCTTGATTTCCCTGTAAATGAAAAGTCCCACGAGAAGGCTGTAAAAACAGGTGACTCCCGCCGCTTCGGTGGGAGTGAAAATGCCGGAATAAATGCCGCCCAGAATGATAACCGGCGCAAGAATCGCCCAAATAGAGTCAATAAAGGACTGGATGATATCCACCAGGGAAAATTTTCCGTCGCCCTTGTAGTTTTTTTTCATGCTTATGGCAATAACGACGATAATCAACAGCAGGCCGGCGAAAATACCGGGAACCAGACCCGCCAGCAGCATATCTCCCACGGAGACGCCGGCAGTCACGCCGTAAAGCACCATCAGAATGCTGGGAGGAATAAGCGGACCCATGATGCCCGCGGAAGCCTGAAGACTGCACGCAAACCCCTCGTCATAGCCCGAATCCCGCATGGCCGGGATCATCATGCTTCCCACCGCCGCGGTGGTCGCCGCGCCGGCGCCGGTCATGGCGGCAAAGATCATGCTGGAGACGACGGTCACAATACCCAGCCCCCCGGGGAGAGGGCCGACCACCGATTTGGAAAACCGGACAATACGGTGGGAGATTCCTCCGAATTCCATGAGCGAACCGGCAATAATAAAGAAAGGAATGGCCATGAGGGTAAATTTGTCCACCCCGGCGAGAATCTGCTGAACAATGATTATGGATGGGACATCAACGAAAACGAGCATGTAGAACAACGCGGAAAGCCCCAGGGAATACGCAATGGGGATGCCCAAAAACATGAGAACGAAAAACACGATAATCATCAGGGCACCCGCCATGACCACTCCTTTGTTTTATATAGCTTCCCTCTTTACATCTGTTACGCCAACAGCTTCGTAAACAACAACAACAGCAGCACTACTTGGAACAGGCGCCAGGGGATTTGTTTTTTTCCGCCAGATTCCGGGCGGCCATGCGCGCGGCCAGCAGCACCGCCGCCCGGCTCGCGCCCAGGCTGGCGATGCCCCGCCCGGCGATGTCGTAGGCGGTGCCGTGCGCCGGCGTGCAAATCGGGAACGGGAAACCGCCCATCATGGTGACGCCCCGGTCGAAGCCCAACAGCTTCATGGCGATCTGTCCCTGATCGTGATACATGCTCAGGACGCCGTCGAACTCGCCTTTATGCGCGCGCACGTACACCGTGTCGGCGGGATACGGCCCGGAGGCCGTGAAGCCTTTCTCGATCGCCCGCTTGACGGCGGGTTCGATGATCTCGATTTCTTCCCGGCCGAAATTGCCGCCCTCGCCGGCATGCGGATTGAGCCCGGCGACCGCGATGCGCGGCTTTTCGATTCCCGCTTCGCGCATGCACCGGTCGGCCAGCGCAAGCTCGCCGACGATGCGCTCGACGCTCAACGCGGAGGCCACCTTCGACAAGGGGATATGCGAGGTGACGCGGCAATTCCACAGATTGTCCAGCACGTTGAATTCGCGGGCGGCGCCCTGGAATCCCGTCACCTCCGCGGCGTAGCGGATTTCATCGTCGTAGGCCGGATAGACGTAGCGCATGGCTTTCTTGTTGAAGGGCGTAAAGCAGACGGCGTCGGCGCGCCCTTCCCTGGCCATGACCAGCGCCTGGCGGAAATTCTCGAGCGCGAAGGCGCCGCCTTCCGGGGTGGCTTCCCCGCGCTTGACGTCTTGCGGCGCGAGATGGCCCAGGTCGACCAGCACCGGCCGTTCTGCGGCGTCATATGGCAAATCCGGCGAATCCGGCGGGACGACCGCGATGTCGAGCGTCACGCCGGCAATCTTCGCGCCCTCGTCGAGGATGCGCCGGTCGCCGAAAACCACGAAGCGGGCCGCGGCGCGGATCTCCGCATTGTCCAGCAATCGGGCGGCGAGCTCCGGGCTGATGCCGGCGGGGTCGCCCATGGCCAGGGCGATGGTGGGCTGTTGGACTTGCATGGACTTTGTCTCTCCCGGAATCATTTGCTTTAGGCGCATGATGCTACTAAATTATCCGGAATGTCAAATTAAAAATAAAGAATTTTGAATTCTGAATGCAGAGTGCGGTTTGACGGCCGGCGGGGAGGTTCTCGTGGCCGCGCAATATTGACGGTTGCCGTTCACAGGGCCATATTTACGGATTGTCTGAAAATTGAATCGGATCAGGTGAGCAGTGTGCTGACTAGCTTGAAGGATAGGGAAGTTTCGGAAGCTCCTCCCGAAGACAGGCGCATCGAACGCGCCAGCCTGCATGACGTGGTCGTTTCGCGCATCCGCGACATGATCATCGAGGGATTGATCGACGTCGGCGCGCGCATCCACGAAGGGCAGCTTTGCCAGCAGTTGGGCGTCTCGCGCACGCCGCTGCGCGAAGCGCTCAAGGTGCTGGCGTCGGAAGGCCTGGTCGAACTGGTTCCCAGCCGCGGCGCGGTGGTGTGCCGGCTGACGCATAAAGACGTGCGCGACATGATGGACGTGCTGGCGTATCTCGAGCAAATGGCGGCTCACCTCACCTGCAAGAACGCGTCCGATACGCAAATCCTGGAGGTTTGCCGCCTGCACGGCGAGATGCTCGAGTTTTACGCCACGCGCGACCGCCTGCGCTACTTCAAGCTCAACCAGCGTATCCACTCGACGCTGATCGCGCTGAGCGGCAACGAGTCGCTGTACCTGGTGCACGACATTCTCCAGACGCGGATGAAGCGCATCCGCTACATCGGCGACCGGACGGAAGAATCATGGGCCGCGGCCGTCGCCGAACACGAAGAAATGATCGCGGCGCTCAAGGCGCGGGACGGCCAGCGCCTGTCGACGGTCATGGTCGACCACGTCATGAAGAGCTGGGAGCGGGTCAAGAGCGTGATCTGAGAAGCTGTTTACGATCTTCTCTGGGAGCGCGGCAGGGCCATTGCACTCTGTGGCGTTGGCATCGTGGTGATTTTCCTGGGGCGCGGGTCTCCGGCCCACCTAGGCATTGGCGCCAAACCGTTGGCGCACCCCGTAGGGCGGGAAAGCGCAGCGCCTCCCGCCGGTCGTTCTCTCCGGCGGCGCAGCCGCCGCCTCTATTATTCTGCGGCCTTTGAATCATGCGGCGCGTTGCGCCGTGAAAAGGATCGGCGGGAGGCGCTTCGCTTTCCCGCCCTACCGAACCGTCGTTGTTTTCACGCGCATAGGTCGACTTTACGTTCAAGGGAAGATCGTGAACAGCTTCTCAGGCGCGCTGGAGCAGACTCTGCGCGACGGCTTCGTCGGTGACCAGGTGATTGACGTAGCCTGAAACCAGGATCGCCCGGATGATCTCGGCCTTGTAGAGGCCGCCGGAAATCAGCAGGCTGTCGGGAACCTTCTTCAGGTCGGCGGGGGACATGGCAATCACCGTTTCGTTCAGCTCGTG
>JAISQQ010000321.1 GCA_031274075.1 Accumulibacter sp. | reverse complement strand
GGCTGACCTTTTCTCCCCGAGCCTATCGCCAGAGCCATCCTACGGATGGGAAGCTCGCGGATGATCGCTCAAAAATCTGAAGAGTTTCCCAAGAAGCGCGCATTGCGTCAAGCGGCGGGGGGCAAGGGGCAGGTATCGGGGGGCAGGGATCAGATCAGTTACCGGGCGCTTCGCGCCCGCAAGAATTACGGACCCCTGACATCGGTGACCCGAAGGGCGGGAAAGCGCAGCGCCTCCCGCCGGTCGTTCTCTCCTGTGGCCTTTGAATCGTGCGGCGCGCTGCGCCGTGAAGGGGACCGGCGGAAGGCGCTGCGCTTTTCCACTCTACAATTATGTACCAACGCCCAAGCGAGCCAAAGGTTGGTGTGCACGAGCGCGATATTTGAAGGCGGAATGCGCGATATTTGCGGGACTGGGTGGGATTTGGGGGGATTTGGCGGGACGGGTTTTGCAATTTCATTGCGCCACACGCAATAAAAAAAACCGCCTCGTTTGCCGGGTCAAAAAGCGTCAGTTTTTGCCGTCGACGAGCCGGGACAGCACTTCATTGACCGTCGCCTCGATCTCGTCGGCGTCGTCGTTCGATACCCCCAGAAAAGGCCGGGCGGGAATTTTTACCTTATGGTCACGTCCGGCGCGGTCGGTGCCGAAATGCAAGACGGCGGCGCCGCCTTCCCATTCATCGGCAAAACGATCGGTACCGACGTACAGGGTGTCTCCGCTGACCCTAAAGCTGATCGTGTCCATCAGGATACCGCTATCTACCAGCGGATGATTGCCCATCTTTTTCGGCCGGTTGAATTTGGCGGCGAGCGCCATCGTCACGGGCGAATTCCTTTCCCAGACCTCGCCGTGCGGGCCAGGGCCGCCCGCATGGATACGTTGCCGGGTCGACTCGACCAGGTCTTCTCCGATAGCCTTCAGTACCGGGGCCGGATTCACGCCCGCGCGGAGGAGCCGGTTCAACGCGGCCATCGCGCGGGCGTTGTCGAGTTCAATCGTGATCATCGTTAGTAGTGGATGACAAGCTTGGCATCCTCCTCAAGTTCAAGTTTCACCATGTAGATGACTTTCTCGATTCCTTCTTCCTCACCAAAGCATTTTATGAAATCGTGGAAAAGGTTAATGGCGTCGTTCATATCCCAGTTATCGAGGGAATCGGGATCGATACCGTGCTTCGACAAGGCTTCCAACAGCGCGGGCGGCGGTACGCGGCGCCGGGGAGGTTTTATACTCGGTCCAGCACTCAGCGATGAACTCATCGAGGCCATGGTTCGCGGCATAGCGGGAAACCTCCTTTTCCAGACGGTCTTTGTACTGATCATAGAGCGCGATCATGTCCGGATACTGGCTCAGATTCAGCAGGAAATCCATGACATGTCCCATTTCATGATTCATGATACCCCCGATCGAGCCGGTTCCGGGCGGATGATAGCCCGTCCTCTCGTCGCGGCGGGCCGAAGCCACAAACGCCCGTAGGTTCTTGCCGAACACGCGGTTGACCGCTATACCGGCAAGCCCGGGGTAATTGATCGCAGTGGCGTAGACGTTCCCCGGCGTTCGCAGCTCGGCGCGGAATTTTGCTCTCTTGGCTTCGGCTGTTTTCTTCGCTTCGTCGGGCGATATGCCAATACCCACCAGTGCGCGATACCGTTGGTCGATCCGAAGGTCCGCATACCGTTGCGCCCGCGCCTGTGTGGTACCGACGAAATTCAGCTTCCGCTTGATTTCCGGGTAGTCCTGAACATGCGCCAAGAGCGTCGCGTTCATGGCGTTGGCCACCTCCGTGGCCAGCCCGGTGTAGTCGGCCTCCCGCACCAGATTATTGCGCGTCAGCCAGGACGCCGCCGCTGCGGCCGTCTTCTGTGGCTCAAACTGGGGAGAGGCCAGTTCCGGGGCGATCTTCTGCACCTCCGCGACAAACGCCTGCGCCAGTTCCGGGCTCAGTTCCCCCGCCTTCGTCGCCACGAAAGCGCGGATTTCCTCCGCCCGCGTGGCCCCCGGCGCATACGCCCAGCCCTTGTCGATACCGGCGGGCGCGCCGGTTTTCGGGTTGACCGTATCCCACCCTGGGGGCGGCGCGGCGGCGGCGCCGTCTTCGGGCTGGCGCACCGCCACCACCCGGCAGCGGCAGCCCCAACCGTTCGGCGGGTAATGCGTCTGCCAGAACGGATCGTCGTGACGCAAGGTGAGCTGCATGTCGCCCCACAGCTTGTGCATCGGCCGAGGATGCTCCCAGGACAGATCGCTGTGGACGTATTTCCAGTACGGCCGCAGGGCGACGAGATCGGGATCGGTCAGTTGCGCGTAGCGTCCGGCGGCGTAGGAAGTGCGGATATTGGTCTCATAGACGACCCGCGCCCGCCAGGCCTGGCCCTCCTCCGTATCTTCGCCTGTCCAGCCGTGCCAGTTGTTTTTCTCGGCGGCTTCCAGGAACTTCCTGGTGAGACTCTCCTGGCTCTGCCGCTGCAAGGGGGCCACCGCGTCGAACAGGTCCTGCAGCAGATCGGCCTTCATCGCCCCGGCGACGACGAAAGAACGGTCGTGCGCGGACTGCCAGATATCGTCCCAGCGCTCTGTCGGCAGATGGAGCTTCTGACGAAAGAAAGCGATCTGTTCCTCGAAGGGCAGGTCGAACGCGCTACGGAGCGGGGAAACGGACGCGTCAGGCATCCTTCGCCCTCTCGAACTCGACGAGGAGTTGCAACAGGTGGATCGCCTTCTCCAGGTCCTCGACGCCGTTCTTGACCCGCCAGCGCGAGACGTACTTGACGACCGAACCCTCGACGAATCCCAGGCCGTTTCTCTGGATGTACTCGACCGGCTGGATCGCCATCCGCCGGTAATGATCGCCGCTGACCTGACGGTCGAGCGCGCGGGCGGAAGCATCAGACATCGCCCACCCCCGGTTTCCAGCGCCGGACGTGGGGCGGGTCGAGTTCGCCGGTGATCCAGATCGGCCATGCCTCCTCGAAATCGGGGTTGATGGCGGACGCTACCCAGAAATACAGCGTGAAGAAAAAGGTTGGCGCCCCAGGAAAATCGCCACGATGCAAACAACGCCACATAGTGTGATGGCCCTGCCCGTTACTCAAGAATTCATGCTTGACATGGCGCCAATAACGCTATATAATTTTTTGAAACTTTGTTTCACTAGGTGAAACATCCATGCCAGGTAACAAGCATATAAATCAAGACCGTCGTTCAGCAGGCGACGGGCAAAAGGGAGAAAAAGGAGTCCGGTCGTTGCAGCGCGCGCTTACGCTGCTGCGGATCGTTGCGCGCGAAGGCGGTAACGGCGGGCTCGGTCTCGTGGCGCTCAGCCGGTTGGCGGGTTTGCATAAGACCACCGTCTATCGGCTCGCTTCAGTGCTGGTCACTGAAGGTTTCCTGGTACGCAACCCGGAAACCGACTGCTATCGTCTCGGACTGGCTGTGCTCGACCTTGGCTCGTCCTATCTGGGCAATCTGACCTTGCGGCAGGAAGCGCTTCCATACATCAACGACCTGATGAAAGAGGCGGACGAGACCGTCCATCTGGGGGTGCGTGACGGCAATGCCGTCATCTACATCGAGAAGGTACAGGCACCCGCCAACGTGATCGCCCACACGCGCATCGGCCAGCGGGAAAGCGTCCACGTAACCGCTCTTGGCAAGGCACTGCTCGCGTTCTCCGATCCCGCGGACGTAGAGGAGGTCATTGCCGGCGGATTGCCCGCCAGGACGAAGCATACCGTCACCGTCCCGGCACAGTTTCGCGCCGTACTCGAGGAAGTCCGGCGCAATGGTTACGCGATCAACCTCGAGGAAAACCACGAGCACATCAACGCCGTTGCCGCACCGATCTTCGACCACAGCGGCAAACCGATTGCCGGGATCGTCGTGTCGGGCCTCGTCCAGCGTCTTCCGTTGGCGCGCCTGCGCGAACTCGGCGAGCGGACGAAAGTGGCGGCAACCGCCATTTCTCGGCAAATGGGCTACATCTGCGGGGATCACACATGACGCCCGCCGCCAAGCCTCCCGACCCTGTCCGGAAACGGGTAATAAACCGGTCGGAATTCTTCTCGGCGATTTTCATTCTTGCTGTTGCGGCGCTTGCTCTCGTGGATGCCGGGAAGCTGCCATTTGGAGGCCTCGGCGCGCCGGATGCCGGGTTCATTCCAATGATCGAAGGCTTGCTGCTTGCCTGTGCCGGGATGACGCTGCTGGCGGGCGCACTGGTATCCCGCTCCGCTGCGTCGATCGATCTGCCGAAGGGTGAAGGCCGCCAGATCGTGCTGCGCCTCGCCGCTGCGCTCGTCGCCTACGTTGCCGTGCTGTCTACCGCGGGTTTTGCAATCTCCACCGGGCTGTTCCTATGGGGGGCGATCAGTTTCTGGCGGGCCTACTCGGTGATTTTCTCCGCGCTTCTGGCGTTGGCGATGACCTCCGGCTTGTACGTGCTGTTCGTCACCGTCCTGCATATGCCTCTGCCACGCGGCATCCTGCTTCCTTTCTGAGAGAGGGTGATCATGGAGACGCTCAACAACCTTCTCCTTGGCTTTTCGGTTGCGTTGCAGCCGGACATGCTTATGTTCTGCTTCATCGGCTCGCTGGTTGGCACCCTGACCGGTGTGCTTCCGGGCCTCGGTCCAGCCGCCGCGATGGCGATCCTGATTCCATTTGCCGCCGGTCTGCCGGCGATGGCCGCCATCGTCATGCTGGCCGCCATTTACTACGGCGCAATGTACGGCGGGTCGACGACGTCGATCCTGCTCAACATCCCCGGCGAGGCCGCCAGCGTCATCACCTGCATCGACGGCCACCAGATGGCGCGCCAGGGCCGCGCCGGCGCGGCGCTCGGCATTGCCGCGATCTCCTCCTTCATCGCCGGGACGATCGGCCTGTTCGGCCTCGTTTTCTTCGCGCCTTTCCTGGTCGATGTCGCGCTCGAATTCGGTCCGCCCGAATATTTTGGATTGCTCATGCTCGGGCTGTCGGTGGCGATCAGCCTGGCGGGAGATTCTTTCGCCAAGGGCATGGCGTCGGCGGCGTTCGGCTTGCTCATCGCCGCGGTCGGAATCGACCCGCAGTCCGGCATCCTGCGCTACACCTTTGGTACCATCAATCTGATGGGCGGTTTCGACATCGTGGTAGTGGTGATTGGCTTGTTCGCCATCTCCGAGGTCATCATCAACGCACAGGCCAGCAGTGGCTCCATCCTGACCGAAAAAATCAAGGGCCTGTGGCCCGGATGGAACGACCTGCGATCTGCGCTTGGTTCGATTGGACGCGGTTCCGTCGTCGGTTTCCTCCTTGGGCTTATCCCCGGCGTCGCGCCGCCCGTTGTTACCTTCGTCAGCTACGACCTCGAAAAGCGGATATCCAAAACCCCGGAGCGCTTCGGACAAGGCGCGATCGAGGGCGTCGCCAGCCCCGAAGGCGCCAACAATGCCGCCACCAGTAGCGGCATGATTCCGCTCTTCAGTCTCGGGCTTCCCACGTCGGCCTCATTGGCCGTGCTGCTCGGCGCCTTCATGGTGCATGGTCTGCAGCCGGGCCCGCTAATGTTCGAGCAACAGAAAGAACTGATCTGGGGCGTCATCGCCAGCATGTACATCGGCAACTGCATGCTGCTCGTGCTCAACCTGCCGCTCATTCCGTTGTGGGTGCGCTTGCTCAAGGTTCCATACCCGATACTCGGTCCGATGATCCTGGTAATCTGCGTCATCGCCGCCTACGGCGCGCGCAGCAACCTCTTCGACGTGTGGGTGATGCTCGCCTTCGGCCTGATCGGCTACCTCATGCGGATCACCGGATTTCCCACTGTGCCGCTGATTATCGCGGTCATCCTTGGCGACAAGATCGAGAACGCCCTGCGCCAGTCCCTCACCATTTCCGACGGCAGCCTGGGAATCTTCATCAAACGGCCGATCGCGGCGACTTTCCTCGCACTTACAGTCCTGTCGGTTGCTTTCGCCCTCTGGACCCGTTTGAGCGCAAAACGGATGTCGCCGAGCTCGGGCTGACCGGCCGCGACTCAAGCACCTACCTGATCCATCTAAACAGAGAACGAAAGGAGAAAAGCAATGTTGAAACGTCTGAAAATCGTTGTCGCCGCCACAATCGCCCTGATCATCGGCTTTTTCGGAGGGACGGGCCAAGTATTCGCCCAACAGGACTATCCCACCCGGGCAATCGATCTCGTTGTCCCGTTTGCCGCGGGTGGCGCGGGCGACACCTGGGTACGTATCGTCATGCCCTATCTCAGCCAGAAGTGGGGTGTGCCGATCAACGTCGTGAACCGGACCGGAGGTTCCGGCGCCGTCGGTGTCATGTCGGTGCTGACCGCACCGCCGGACGGTTACACGATCCTGTTCGACGGCCTCGTCACACCGGCAATTACCGCGATCCAATCCAACGCGCCGTTCAAGTGGGACGACACGACGCCGATCGCCAAATTCACGTCCGCCCCGCTGGCCTTCGCGGTCACACCGGATTCGCCATGGAAAACGTTCGACGAGGCCATCACCGAACTCAAGAAGAATCCCGAGACCTATAAAGCGGGTGTCGGCCATGTGGGCGCACCGGCGGTGTTCGCCCTCGCCAAGCTGTTCGAGACGATCGGCATCGACCCGACCAAGATTCCCCGTGTCATCTTCGACGGCAGCACACCGACCATGGCGGCCTTGGCTGGAAAACACGTGGCATACACCGCACAGCCGCTGTCCGATACCCTGCCCCTGATGGACGCCGGCAAATTGCGCATCCTGGCGGTCAGTTCGGCGACCCGCGTACCGACGGCGCCGTCGCTGCCGACCGGCAAGGAACTCGGTTTCCCAAGCTTCGACCTCGGCACCTGGGGCGTCATCCATGGCCCGAAGAACCTGCCGCCGGCAATCGTGCAGAAATGGTCGGAAGGACTCAAGGAAGCGCTGCAGAACCGCGAGATTATCGACAAACTCGCGGCGCGCCAGACACTCGCTGACTATCTCGGTCCGGAAGAGACCAAGGCATTTCTCGCGGAAGAGTACAAGGTGCGTCTCGCCATCGCCCAGCGTCTCGGCCTGAGAAAATAGAAATACCGTGCATGCCCGGAGCGGCCGCTTGCTCCGGGCATGTCCGTGACAAGGATGGGGCGGCACGGATTTTATGAGACTCGATATGTCAAAAGCACCTCTGCGCGTAGTAATCGTCGATCGGCACGCATGGTACCTGCCGGAGATCGAAAAGGAAGAGTTCGGACGGATCGGCGCCGAGGTCGCGGTAGGCTGGGCCGAGACGCCGTCGCGACCCGCCGCGGCTGACGAAGGATGGCCCGAAACCGAGGAAGAGCGCCGGCGGTTGAGCCGCCTGAGCTCGGATTACGTGTCGCTCGCCGTGACCACCGAGGACGAGGTGATCCGGATGGCATGCGGCGCCGCGGCGATCCTGGTGGTGCGTGCCGACATCACGGCGCGGGTGATGGATGCGCTGCCTGATCTGCGAGTGATCGCCCGCTATGGCATCGGTATCGACAACATAGACGCAGCGGCCGCCAAGGAGCGCGGCATCGCGGTCGTCAACGCGCCAGGGTTCTGCGCTCGCGAGGTCGCCGACCACACCATGATGCTCGTGTTGGCCTTGTCCCGCCAACTGACCTACCTGCAGGATGGCCTGCGCGCCGGCCGATGGCTCCGCGCCGTCTCGCCGATGCGGGCTCTTTACAGTCAGACCCTTGGTCTCGTCGGCTTCGGCGGCATCGGCCAGGAAGTCGCGCGCCGCGCCGCCGCTTTTGGCATGTCGGTCACGGCTTATGATCCGTTCATCGACGCCGCGCGAGCGCGCGAGCTTGGGGTAACGCCCGTTGGCTTCGACGATCTGTTGCGCCATGCGGACTACGTATCGCTGCACCTGCCGCTTTCCGCGCAAACACGCCAACTCATTGGCGAACGGCAACTGAGCCTGATGAAGCCGACGGCGCTTCTGGTCAATACCAGCCGTGGAGCCCTCGTCGACCAGCGCGCCCTGATCGTGGCCCTTGAAAGCCGAACGATTGCCGGAGCGGGACTAGACGTCTTCGAAACCGAGCCGTTGCCAGTGAGATCGCCACTTCTGAAGCGCTCCGACGTAGCCCTGACATCGCATATCGGTGGTTATTCGGACGAGAGCGCTGAGCAGCTGCGCCGGATGGTGGCCCGCGCCACCGCTGACCTCCTGGCGGCCGGCGCTGCGAGACGGTGAGGTTTCATCGTCCGTGCAGCAGTACGAATGACAAAAATTTTCCAACAAAAAAAGGAGTTGATTGATGACACAGGTGACGAAATTCGGTCTCGCGGGTAAAACTGCGTTGATCACCGGAAGCGGACGCGGCATCGGACGCGCGATTGCGTTGGCCTACGCCGAGGCCGGGGCTACTGTCGCGCTTACTGCGCGCACCCGGTCCGAAATCGAGGCAGTCGCTGGCGAAATCGCGGCAAAGGGCGGCAAGGCGATTGCCGAGCCCTGCGACGTTCTCGTCGGTGAACAGGTCAAGGAACTGGTGCGCATCGTCGAGCAGCGTCTCGGCGGCATCGACATCCTGGTCAACAACGCCGGTGGCGGTTCGGTCATCTCGCCGTTTCTGGATCTGCGTGAAGAGGACTGGGATCTTCATCTCGGACGAAACCTGAAGACGGTCTTTCTGTGCAGCCAGGCCGTCGGACGTGGCATGGCGGCACGCGGCAAAGGCGGCGTAATCATCAACATCGCCTCGGTCATGGGCATGGGGCCACACCCGTTGCGTACTCCCTACGCAGCCGGCAAGGCCGGCGTGATCGCCCTGACGCAAACGCTTTCGGTCGAACTCGCCCAGTACGGCATCAGGGTCAACGGTATTTCACCTGGCTTCATCGAGGTGGAACGCTTCCTCAAGCAGTTCGCAGACTACGCCAAAACAGTACGGCCGGCCCGTCTGTCGAAGGTTCCACTGGCGCGGATGGGAGTTCCGCAGGACGTTGGCAACCTCGCGCTGTTCCTTGCCTCGGACGCATCAAACTATATCACTGGGCAGGTGATCCGGCTCGACGGCGGCCTCGTCACAACCGTGTTCTACAAGGACGGGACTTGGGGCGACTGGTGGTGAAGCACGAACCGCCGCAGAACCTCGGCGATGCCGTCGCTGTCGTTGGCGCCGGTTACCCAGTCGGCGCAGGCGCGCACTTCGGGGCGGCTGTTGCCCATGGCTACGCCGAGTCCGGCGAGTTGCAGCATTTCCTTGTCGTTGTCCTGGTCGCCGAAGGCGATGACTTCCCGCGGCAGGATGTTTCGCTGGGCGATGAACTCGGCCAGCCTCCGTCCCTTGCTGTTGCCGGGGTGCGCGATGTCGACCCGGTTGCGCGACGAACGGACGCAATCGAAGCCGCGGGCGCTGGCGGCTTGCATGAAGGCTTCCAGGGGCGCCGGAATCTCGGAAGCGACCAGGAATTTCCAGAGGATCGCGGCTTCGTCGATCACCCGGTCGAGCGAAGCGGCGCGTTCCAGACGGGGGCGCAGCGGCTCGGGCAGCGTGGCCGACCAGCGACGCATGCCCGCCAGGTGAGGCGCGTCTTTTTCGTAAGTCATCGCCTCGTCGGTGTAGATCATCGCGTCGATCGGATGCGCCCGGATGATGTCCAGCAATTGCCGCGCCTCGAGGCGCGTGAACGGGTCGCCGGCGAGCGCCTTGCCGGCCGGGAAATCGTAGACGTAGCCTCCGTTGCAGCATATCGCGGGCAGTTCGAGATCGAGTTGCCGCCAGTAGGCGTGCGCGGCGGTATGGTGGCGTCCGGTCACGATCATCGCCTGCACGCCTCGATCGCGCGCGTCTTGCAGGGCGTCGATGGTCTGGCGGCGGATTTGCAGCGTGTCGTCGAGCAGCGTTCCGTCGAGGTCGAGGGCGATCAGCCGGTAGTTCATCGAAAACTGA
>JAISQQ010000247.1 GCA_031274075.1 Accumulibacter sp. | reverse complement strand
GCGCGCCGCAACCGGAACTGCATATCCAGTCCGACGCCAAAACCCCCTACGAAATTCTGGCCCGCGTCATGTCCAGCGCCGCGCGGGTCAATCTGGGGCGTATCGGGTTTGTCAGCGAGCCGAGGGGAAGGTGAAGGAAGTCAGCAACGTCACCAGATCGACAATGGCGGTGTATGGGCCAGAATCATAGGCGGTATATTTACTTGCCAGCAACCGGGCACGCTGTGTGGCGATGTCTATTTGATGCCTGGTTGTTTCGTAGGTGTTGCGCGTACCTTTTTCATAGCCATGAAAATGTCGCTTGAGACGCCGGATGACCTCATCGCGATGAATGGGCGCTTGAATATCCTCGTAGTGCAGCAATAGCCAAAGCTCAAAGTGTGACTTCCACGGGGAGCATTCCGCTCAGGAACGGTATGCCGCCATAACGCCCCATCAGATAGCCACGTTCCAGCGCCTCGTTCTTGCGCGGGCTGAAATCGGACAGGGGCACCAATGTTGAGGCTTGGTCACGATCTTTCTCAACGAACCACACCTGATCGCGTCTGAACAGATCGGGCGTATCCAGTAGAGAGGTGTCATGGGTCGTGAAAATCAGTTGCGCGCCACCGCTGTTTAGTTCCGGGTGATGGAACATCCGCACCGACTCACGCACCAACAAGGGATGCAGACTGGTATCAAGTTCATCAATGACCAGCGTGTCCCCCTTGCGCAGAACGTCGAATACCGGGCCGACAAGAAACAGCAAATTACGCGTACCGCTGGACTCGTCCATCAGATCAAGCTTGGCTTCGCCCTGTTCCGTAACATGGGAACAGCGCAACCGTTGTTCTCTTACCGCTTCTTCTTCAGGCTGACCTGTTTTCGGATCAGTACGCACTTTGGGTTTACCTATCTTATCCAAGTCAAACTGTACTTGTACTGCCTGTTCTTTGCGTACATTGACTTCAACTTCAACGTCAGCAATGCTGGTATCGGCAGCAATAAGAAAGTCACGAATCTGCTTTTTCCCCTCTGGTTGATCCAACATCTGAATTGTCTTGTGCAGGGTAAGCGGAGCTTGTTCGTTCACGATCACCAGCCCGTTTACGAACCAGTTGAACACGGGGCGCAGGGCTTCGCTATTAAGCTGTGTCGCCATCGACAGGAACAAGGCATTTGGCCGGGTTGCCCCCTCCCAAAGGCTTTTACTACCTTTCAGGCCGAAACCGAAGTCGTATATGTCCTTGCCTGTTTCCGCGTCAAAATATCGCTCAAACCAGCGTTGTGGCTTGAATGCCTTGTAGACCAGTAGATATTCACTGACAATGCGTTGCGATGTCATGGCAAAACCATACTGGTAGCGCACACCATCCAGAATGAACGTCACTTCAAATTCGGTCGGTTCCTTGGCAAAGGCAGTATCAAGACGAAAAGCCTGCACACTGAAGGTCTGGCCTGGCTGAACCACCGTTGCCGACTCGACTACCACGCCACGCATAAATTGCAACGCCTTGATGAAATTCGACTTGCCGCTGGCATTGGCGCCATAGACCACGGCACTGCGCAGCAGATTGGGCGCGGCCTTGAGTCCTGTAGGCAAGGTATGGGTGCCCTGTAAGGTTTTGTCTTTTGACGCCACAAGGCTGAACACCTGTTCATCGCGCAAGCTGCGGAAGTTCTTGACACGAAACTCCACTAACATTGGATTCACCCGATAATTCTAAAATAAAACAGAATCTAGCACTAAAATTGCAAAAAATCAAAATATTTTACTCGCCCGGCGCGTTTATGAGCTTGTCTCCTGACGGAATGATTTGTCAAACACAATTCCCGCATCTTCTGCTGGATGGATGAAAACTTCGCGCAAAGGCAACGCGCGCCAGCGATCCCTTGGGAATGGCGGGTCGGGTTACAGTCCAAAATCTTCCCGGAAGCGGTCAATCTGGTGCATCCGCTCATGCAGGATTGTCACGATGCCGATGTCGCCGTTCGAGAGCCGACGCCAGTAGACGAAGTGCCGCTCGTAGCGGAAAAAGTAGCCTTCGATGCCGAATTCCGCCGGAATGGGATGCGATGGCGTCCGGTGGGTCGCGATGCCGTCGAAGGCCGCGAACAAGCCAGCGAGGTAGCGTTTGGCCTGCAACGCGCCCCAGCGATCCCGGGTGTAGCGATAGATTTCGTCCAGCCGGCAGGACGCCGCTTCCTGGACGCGAACCTGAACCCTGGACACGCCGTCAGACCCGGTTGCGCGCGATCACGTCGGCTGCCGTCAGCGGCGTGTACAACGATTCAGGGGTCGCATAGGCATGGGTCAGTTCGGCCTTGAGCCGCTCGAACGCCTCTGCTTCCTTGCGTTCCTTGTCGCGGCGGATCAGATCCCGTACATACTCGCTGACGTTCTCGTAAGCGCCATGCTCGCCGACATTCGAGGCGACAAAGTCGCTGAGTGTTCCGCCAATGCGAACTGTCATCGTAGTGGTCGTTGCCCGGGCCATGAGGCGCTCCTTTTACTGTTTACGTATTCAATATACCCAATAATGAAAATAATAGGGGATAAACCACGATTAAATTTTGGAATTAATCGTAGGCTGTTCCTTATTATTTGCCCCCGCCGTTGTCGAGATTCTACCCTGTCCCCCTCGATTTCCGGGCGCTTCGCGCCCGCAAGCATTACTGTCTTCTGTCCTCTGTCCTCTGTCTTCTGTCCCCTGATCCGATCACCTCCAGCGTCGCCGCGATCAACTCGGGGGTTTCGGCGATTTCCGCCGTTCGCCAGAACGAGGCTCCGCGAACGGCGGCGCGGCGCACGGCGTGTCCTTGTGCGCGCCATTTTTCCATCTGGCTGGCCGCCGCCGGCGACGGGCTGTCATTCCCGGCGCCGGCGATCTCCAGCCATTCGACCCGCAAGGCGCGTTCGGGCAAGGCCAGCTCCGCGCTTTCGAGTCCGCTGGCCAGGCCGGGAGCCAGCGTGTAGCCGGCGATTTCCACCGCCTGGCCGCGCGCCAGATCCGCCTTCAGGCGATCCAGGCTCCCCGCGCCGTCCCCGGAGAGCATGTCCCCGGCGCTCTTCAGGCGCAGGAATTGTTGCAGATGCCGCTTTCCCGACAGCACCGGCTGCCAGAACAGCAATCCGCCGACGGCGTCGCTGCGCCGCGCCGCCCCGGCGGCCAGCAGGCAGCCGGCGCGCAGGCCCCAGAGCCATAACGGCGCTTCGCTCCGCCGCGCCAGCCAGTCGCACGCTTGCAGCACGTCGTCGATCCAGCCCTGCCACGACGCGTCGCCGAAATCGCCCGAACTGTCGCCGCAGCCGTGCAGGTCGATCTGCAACACGGCGTAGCCGGCCACCGCCAGCGCGCGCGCCTGCAGGGCGGCCATGCGCCGCGCCTTGTTCATTTCCTCGGCGAAGGGATGGACATAGACCACCGCGCCCTGGACGGGGACGCCGGCTTCGACGGCGTGCAGGAGGCAGAAGCGGCGCCCCGTTCCGGCCGGCAGGAAGAAGACTTCGAACGCCATGCGACGGAGGAATCAGGCGCCCAGCTTGCCCTGCACGAAATCGGCGAGCGTCTTCACGGTGGCGAATGCCGAGCCGTCGATTTCGTCGTCTTCGACAATGAAGCCGAAGCGCTCCTCCATCGACGTGATCAGCGCCACGACGGCCATCGAGTCGAGTTCCGGAACGGCGCCGAGCAGCGCGGTCTCGCGCGTGAAAGAACGGCTGCGCCCCTTGAGGCAGAGCACCTCGTCGAGGATCGCCAGCACCTCGTTGTGAATATCCATGCCATCTCCTTGTTCGTCCTTTCCGCCGCGACGGCGGCTCCGCCGAATTTTTCGGGGTGAGATTATACTGTCACGGACGCGCCCCGACGCCTTGTTTTTCCGCCGCCGATCGCCACGATCCGTGGCCTCGCGGCGCGCGCAGGCCGAGGGCGACGCACATCAGCAGCAAGGCGAACAGGGTCAGGCGCGGCGCGTCGACCAGGCTGTCGAACGCGCCGACCGCGAAGAAGGCCAAGAGGCCGCCCGCCAACGGCGGCGCCAGCGGATGGCCGGACGCGCCCCCAAGGACGACCCGGTACAGCGCGGCCAGCCCGAACACGCTGAAAGCGAGGGCGCCGAACACGCCTTGCTCCACCAGGTAATGGAGCCACAGGTTCTTGGCGTGCCACGGCAGGTGATGCCGGTCGCTGCTGAAAAACCAGTAATCTCCGCCGGCGAAGAAATCACCGTTGTCGAGCAGCGCGACGCCGCGGGCGTCGATCATCGCGATGCGGTCTACATCGACCAGCCGTCCGCGCGTCGCGTTCGCCACCGAGAATACCGTCTGTTTGGGCAGCCCCCGCCGCCAGCCCGCTCCCAAACCCTTGCTGTCGAGCGCGAACTCGAAATGCCACCATTGCGGCCCGGCGGGGATGGCCACCTGCTCATCGGTACATTCATGGGTGTAAAGCAGGTGCTTGCGGCATACCTCGACGCGCAGGCTCGCGGCGCCTTCCGGCGCGCGCGCGTCGAAGGCGACGACCAGGGGCGTCCGCAGCGCGGGCGAAACCCGTTGCGACACCCGGTACAGTTCGCCGAAACCGAGCGCGTGACGGGGGCCGCCCAGGCGCAGAAAGGCGTCGCCGTCCTCGGCCATCACCCGGTGGCTGCCCGGATACATGCTGTCGGGAACACGCCAGAAATAACGTTCCGAATATCGCCCGACACCGACGCCGAGCCAACGCTCCCGGTCTCCCTGCGGCAATCCGGCGCTCATCGTCCAGTGCCGCACGCGCCCCCGCAGATCTTCGGCGGCCGCGTCGAAACGCTGGCCCGCGTAATAGGTATTGAAGGTGACCACCAATACCGACAGCGCGCCGAGCACGAGCGCGGCCACCGTGCCGCTGCGCGGCGTGAGCCGCCAGCAGGTCTGTGGCCCGGCCACCGTCACCGCCAGCGGCAGCAGCGTGACCAGCGCGGCCAGCAGGCCCGCCGCCAGCCCGCTCCCTTCCGACCAGTAGGCGTTCACCAGCGCCGCGTTGCCCGCGAGCCAGCCGACGCCGGCCAGCACCAGCGTTCCATGCCGGGCGGGACGCTCACGCGCTTCGATGCGCAGCAGCGCCGCCAAAGCGAACAGGTTCACGGCGTAAACCAGGTAGACGGCCTTGGGGATCCACCACACAGCCGCCGTGCCCGCGATGAGCGCGGTCGACAACAGCGCGGCGCGCATCAGCGCCCTGCCCCGCAGCGCCGCCGCCACCGGTCCGCTGGCAAACGCCAGGAAGGCGACGCCGAGCATCGCCGCGAGTCCTCGGTAGCCGCCGGTCTGGAACACGCCCGCCAGGACGCCGCCCAGGGCGAGGACGAAAGCGCTCCACGCCAGCGCCGGCATCAGGCGGAGGCGCCAGCCGCCGCGCGACATTTCGCCACGCAAGACGAGCAGCACGGTCAGCGCGCATCCCAGGGCCAGTCCCAGATAGAGTCCGCGCGAAAAGGTGGTGAAGCAAACGTAAACCACCAGCGCCAGCCCCGCGATCGACACCGCCACGCGCCCGGCCTCTTTCCGCAAGACGGCCCACAGCGCGAAAGGCACGCTGAGCGCGAGCCAAGCGTCGAGCGTGGCTCCCCCCACATTCATCTCCCAGAACAGCGCCGTGGTCCGGTAGTCGCTGGCAAAATCGGTCAGATCGGTGAAAGCGAGGCGTTCCCAGAGCGCGGCCAGCGATACCAGCGCCAGCCCCAGCAGGATGCCGCGAACCAGCATCCTCGCGGCGAGTTCCGGCTCCCGCCGAAACGCGCTCGCCAGCAGCGGCAGCAAGGACACGGCCCACACCACGCCCTTGGCAAGGCGCGCGCCATTGAGTTCGGAGGCGTAGCCCACCCGCCATTCCGGATGCGTCCACATTCCCCGCAAAACGCCCCAGTCGGTCGAAAGCGCGTAGCTCGCCAGCAAGACGCCGAGCAGCCCGGCTTGCAGCGCGCCGAAACGCCAAGCAAGCTGTCCATCGCCCCGGCGCGCCTTCGTCAGCGCCTCACGCAAGCCACCGGCCAGCAGCGCGCTGAACACCAGCGCATCGCTCTCCGTGAGATGGATGGCGCCACTCCAGGCCGCGAGATCGATCACCGGCGCCAGGCCCGGCACGAGCACCAGCCAAGCCTGGCGGTGCATACACATGCCCGCCGCCAAGGCGATGGCCATCAGACTGCCCGGCATGAGGCCGAAAGGGTGCGATCCCGCAAACACGATGAGACCGCCCGCCCCAGCCAAGGCAAGAGCAAGGGCCAGCCACGGGCGAACAGGAGAAATAAGCGGCATTCTTTGGGAAGGGTATGGGAGGTCCGATAAAGGAGGGATTATGCCAACTCCCATCCCCGATTCGCCAACTGGTTTTTCAGGGGATAGGGTTATCGCCTGCGCGGATGTCGTAAGTAGTTGAAAGGAATTGTTTAGAAGCTGTTTTAAAAAAATTGGTACGAGAAATGCTTAGATCCCAAAAACCTCAGTTCAAACTCTGGGTGAAGGTAGGGCGGTTTCTCCGAAACCGCCGCCACCCGGCGCGCTCGGAGAGCGCGCCCTACCCTGGATGATCCATCTGTTTCTCAAATGTCTTTCTAATTTCCAAAACAGCTTCTTATATTCAAGTTGTCATGACGAGTCCAGGGTGGCCGCACAGGACTTCCAGGGAGCAGGCAAGCCGGTGGGAGGCGTTCGGCGGTTTGCGCCGGGAAGGCCGGCTGGGTTTGGGGTTCCTGGGAGTGCGGGGCTTCTGCCCCGCAACAGCGGCGTCGCGTCATTTCCCGCTGTTGCGGGGCAGAAGCCCCGCGCTCCCAGGGGGTTCATTTCTTCATGCGCGATGAAATTGACCCGAAAAGACCCTCGCGCGCCGCGCGCAGCCAGGCGGTCCAGACACTTTTTCCGGGAGGGTTCAGTTCTTGCCGCTCTGGCCCTGAAGTATTTCCAGGACGCCGAGCAGTTCGGCGCGGATCGATTCGGGGGTCAGTTCGGCTTTGCCGCGGCTTTCTTCCAGGGCTTCTTCCAGGCGATTTCGCGCGCCGCTGATGGTGAATCCCTGTTTGTAGAGCAACTCGCGGATGCGCCGCACCAGGAGGACTTCGTGGTGCTGGTAGTAGCGACGGTTGCCGCGCCGCTTGACCGGCTTGAGCTGGGTGAATTCCTGTTCCCAGTAACGCAGCACGTGGGGCTTCACGCCGCACAGTTCGCTGACTTCTCCAATGGTGAAATAACGCTTGGCCGGAATGAGGGGCAAGGAATCCCGGGGAGTTTCTTTAGGATTGTGTTCCATTGTAGGAGAGCTCCACTTCACCCTTCAGCTTTTGGCTGACATGGAAGGTGACGACGCGCCGCGCGGTGATCGGAATTTCCTCTCCCGTCTTCGGGTTGCGTCCCGGACGCTGCGGCTTGTCGCGCAGCTGGAAATTGCCGAAGCCGGAAAGCTTGACGCCATCGCCGCGTTCCAGGGCATTTCGGATTTCCTCGAAAAAAGCTTCGACCATATCCTTGGCCTCGCGCTTGTTGAGGCCGACTTTTTCAAACAGCAAATCCGCAAGTTCTGCTTTCGTGAGCGTCATGTCAATCCTTGTTAGACACGAAGTCGGGCGGCAAAAGCCTGACGCAGGTATTCGACGAGTTGTTGGACTGCGGCATCGACTTCCGTATCTTGCAAAGTCCTTTGAGTATCTTGCATAACTATACGGAACGCAAGACTTTTTTCCCCTTGGCCGATACCTTTTCCAGTATAGATATCGAACAGCCGGATGTCTTGGACTATGCTTGGACGATTCTTGGCAAGCCCATCCAGGATGGCTTGAAGCTCCAGTTTCTGGTCGACGACGACGGCCAGGTCGCGGAAAGCGGCCGGCAGCCTGGAGACTTCGGCATAACGCGGCAGGCGGGCTTTCTTCAGTGCTTCGAGATCGAGTTCGAAAAGCGCGGGCGCCAGCGGCAGCTCGTATTTCTGCGCCCACCGGGGATGCAGTTCGCCGATGAAACCGATCTCGCGTCCGTCGACCAGCACGCGCGCGCCGCGGCCGGGATGCAGGGCGGGGTGCGCCGTTTTTTCGAAACGCGCCGCGAAGGGCGCCAGCAACAGTTCAAGCTCGCCCTTGATGTCGTAGAAATCGACGGCGCGGGACGGCGCGCCCCATTGTTCGGGCAGCGCGCCGCCATACGCCAGCGCGGCGAGCTTCCACGGCTGATGGAAGCCCTTGACCGGCAGACCCGCCGGATCGCGGAAAAAACAGCGCCCGGTCTCGAACACGCGGATAGGGTTCTGTTTGCGCTTGAGGTTGGTCGCCACGTTGGCGACCAATCCGCCGACCAGCGTCGAGCGCATGACGCTCATCTGGCTGGCGATCGGGTTGGCGAGGCGGATCGGCGCGTTATTGGCGTTGAAATCGGCCTCCCAGGCTTCCTCGACGAAAGCGAAGTTGACGACCTCCTGGAAACCCCGGTCGGCCAGGATCTGGCGCACGCGCCACAAGGGACGCGCCGTTTCCGTTTGCGGCGGCATCAGGAGGCGCGCCTTGGGCGGCGGCGCGGGAATTTCGTCGTAACCGTGCAGGCGGGCAATCTCTTCGATCAGGTCTTCTTCGATCTCGATATCGAAGCGGTAGCTCGGCGGGGTGACGATGAAATCGTCGCCGTCGCGCGTAAACACCAATCCCAGGCGGGTAAAGAGTTCGGCGATCCGGGGCGCGCCCAGCGCGATCCCCAGGACCTTGTCCACGCGCGCCAGGCGCAGGCGAATGGGCGCGCGCGCGGGGAGCGTGGCCTGCGCCGCGCACAGCGGGCCGGCCTGGCCGCCGCAGATTTCGAGGATCAGATGGCTGGCGCGTTCCAGCGCCTGCCGGCAGGCGCCGAAGTCTACGCCGCGCTCGAAACGGTGCGACGCGTCGGAAGCGAAGTCGTAGCGCCGGGCGCGTCCGGCAAGCGCCTTGGGCGCGAAAAAGGCCGATTCGAGGAACATCTCCGTGGTCTCGAGGCCGATGCCGCTGTCCTTGCCTCCCATGATGCCGGCCAGAGCCACGGGACGCCGCTCGTCGGCGATCAGCAGGACGTCGTCCGCCAGTTCGAGCGTCTGCTCGTTGAGCAGCACGATTTTCTCCCCGGCCCGGGCCAGGCGGGCATGGATGGCGCCGTCGAGCTTGCGGTTGTCGAAGGCGTGCAAGGGCTGGCCGCATTCGAGCATGACGTAATTGGTGATGTCGACCAGCGCCGAGATCGAGCGGATGCCGCTGCGCTCGAGGCGGCGCTTCATCCAGTCCGGCGTCGGGGCCTTGGCGTCGACCCCGGCGATGACCCGGCCGCAGTACAGCGGACAGGCTTCCGGCGCGTCGAGGACGATCCGCCGGCACGCCTCCGTGCTCACCGGGCTGGCCGCGGCGGTGGGATAGCTCGCCGGGGTGCCGGTCAGCGCCGAAACTTCGCGGGCGATGCCGGTCAGCGACAGGCAGTCGGCGCGGTTCGGCGTGAGTTTCAGGGTCAGCAGCCGGTCGTCGAGGTCCAGATAGTCGCGGATGTCCTGGCCGACGGGCGCGGCGGCGGGAAGCGCGAGCAGACCGGAAGCGTCGTCGGAAATGCCCAGTTCCCTGGCCGAGCAAAGCATGCCCGCGGATTCGACGCCGCGTACCTTGGCGGCCTCGATGGCGACGCCGCCCGGCAGGCGGGCGCCCGGCAGGGCGCAGGGAACCTTCAGTCCCGCGGCGGCGTTGGGCGCGCCGCAGACGATTTGCCGTGGCCCTTGCCCATCGCCGGTGTCGACGCGGCAGACCTTCAGCCGGTCGGCGTCCGGATGCCTGGCGACTGCCAGCACTTCGGCGACGACGACGCCGTCGAAGGCGGGCGCGACGCTTTCTTCTTCTTCGACTTCGAGGCCCGCCATGGTCAAGAGATGAGACAGATCGCCGCCCTTCACCGCCGGGTCGACGAAGCTCCGCAGCCAGGATTCAGAGAATTTCATGAGTGCTCCGTAGGCACAAAAGCGTTAGACGAACTGCCGCAGGAAACGCAGGTCGCCGTCGAAGAACAGGCGCAGGTCATTGACCCCGTAGCGCAGCATGGTCAGCCGGTCGAGCCCCATGCCGAAGGCAAAGCCAAGGTATTTTTCCGGGTCGATGCCGACGTGCCGCAGGACGTTCGGGTGAACCATGCCGCAACCCGCGATTTCCAGCCAGCGTCCTTCCAGGACGCCGCTCATGAAGGCGACGTCGATTTCGGCCGACGGCTCGGTAAACGGGAAAAACGAAGGACGGAAGCGCACTTGCAGATCGTCGCTCTCGAAGAAGCGGCGCAGGAATTCGGCGACCACGCCCTTCAGGTCGGCGAAACTCACCTGCTCTCCGATCCACAGCCCCTCGACCTGGTGGAACACCGGCGAGTGCGTGGCGTCCGAATCGACGCGGTAGACCCGGCCCGGCGCGATGATGCGGATTTCGGGCATCGTTCCCAGGCGCGCATGCCGGGCGACGTGCGCCTGCATGTAACGCACCTGGATCGGGCTGGTGTGCGTGCGCAGCAGGATGTCCTCGGCGACCCGTCCGTTCTCGTCGAGCAGGTAGAAGGTATCGTGCATCGAACGCGCGGGGTGGTCCTTGGGCATGTTGAGCGCCGCGAAATTCTGGAAGTCGCCCTCGATTTCCGGGCCGTCGGCGACTTCAAAGCCGATCGAGCGAAACAGGGCCTCGACGCGCTCCTGGGTGCGGGTGACCGGGTGCAGCCCGCCGCGCGGTTCGCCGCGCCCAGGCAGGCTCACGTCCAGCGACTCTCCGGCCAGCCGGGCCGCGAGCGCCTGTTCGCGGAGCGCTTCGCGGCGGCGCTCGAGCGCTGCCTCGATGGCCGTCTTGGCGCGATTGATCGCCGCGCCGGTGGTTTTTTTCTCCTCGCTGGAAAGAGCGGCCATCCCCTTCAACAGCTCGGTGATGCGCCCGCTCTTGCCCAGATAACGCGCCTTGATCTGCTCCAGCGCGTCGGGGTCGTCCGTCGCGGCGAAGGCCGCGGCCGCGTCTTGTGCGATTTGCTCGGGATTCAGCATGAATTTAACGCCTATCAGCAACACCTGTCAGCAACGCCTGTCAGAAAAAAAAAGGAGGCGCGAGCCTCCTTTTCCTTGGAAGCCGTTTCAAGAAGCGACGCGCTCGCCGTTCGGATCAGACAAGCCGTCCGCTCCTCGTTGCGCCCGCGCCCTTCTCCGCCACGGCATCCACGCTCGCACCGTCACGCGCCGAGTTGCGCCCTGGCCTGGGCGGCCAGCGCGGCGAAGGCCGGCTTGTCGAAGACGGCCAGATCGGCCAGCACCTTGCGGTCGACCTCGATCCGGGCCTTTTTCAGGCCATTCATCAAGGTGCTGTACTTCAGGCCAAGCTCGCGGGCGGCGGCATTGATGCGGGCGATCCACAGCACGCGGAACTGGCGCTTCTTCTGGCGGCGGTCGCGGTACGCGTATTGGCCCGCCTTCATCACCGCCTCCTTGGCGATGCGATAGACATTCTTGCGGCGGCCGCGGTAGCCCTTGGCCTGGGCAAGCACTTTCTTGTGGCGCGCGCGCGCCGTTACACCACGTTTTACTCGGGGCATTTGTCGTCTCCTCAGGCGTAAGGCATCATGGCGTGAACCAGCGCCTTGTCGGAGTCATGCACTCCGGTCATGCCGCGCAGGTGACGCTTGGACTTGGTCGTTTTCTTGGTCAGGATATGACTCTTGAACGCCTGGCTGCGCTTGATGCGGCCGCTGGAACTCACTTTGAAGCGCTTTTTGGCGCCGCTCTTGGTCTTCATCTTGGGCATTGAATGCTCCTTATCGACATGGAATCGGGTGTCTCCCGGCGAGAGCGCTTGTTGACCCGATGCCACTTGTAGGGTGCTGCGACTGCGAAAAACCGTCCGCCTATTTCTTGCGGTTCGGCGCCAGGATCATCACCATCTGGCGGCCTTCCATCTTGGGCATCTGCTCGACCGTCGCCAGATCGTGCAAATCGACCTTGATCCTTTCAATCTGTCGCATGCCGATGTCCTGGTGGGCCATTTCCCGGCCCCGGAAGCGCAAGGTCACCTTGACCTTGTCTTCCTCCTGCAGGAAGCGCGTCATGTTGCGCAGCTTGATCTGGTAGTCGTTCTCGTCCGTACCCGGCCGCAGCTTGACTTCCTTGACCTGAATCTGCTTTTGCTTGAGCTTTTGCTCGTGCTGGCGCTTTTGTTCCTGGTACTTGAACTTGCCGTAATCCATGATCCGGCAAACCGGCGGTTGCGCCAACGGAGCTATTTCGACCAGATCCACACTGGCTTCTTCCGCCAGATGCAGTGCCTGCCGGACGCTGACGATCCCCAGCGTCTCCCCCTCGACGCCGATCAGGCGGATTTCGGGGGCGTTGATCTCTTCGTTGACGCGATGCGACTTTTGCAGTGCGATGGTTGGGCTCCTTTTTCGATAAAAAATTAAGCCGTGCCACTTCGCGCGGCGACTTCATCCTGAAGCCGCCCGGTCAGCTTCTCGAGGGGCATCTGTCCGAGATCCTGACCGCCGCGTGTGCGCACGGCAACCACTCCGGCCGCCATTTCCTTGTCGCCGACGACGATCTGGTAAGGCAACCTGTTCAAGCTATGTTCCCGTATTTTATAGCTTATTTTCTCGTTCCGCAAATCGCATTCGACGCGAAAGCCCGCCGCGCGTAGTGTTTTTGCAACATCTTCGGCGTACCCGGCCTGCCTTTCGGTGATGTTCAGCACCACAGCCTGGACGGGCGCCAGCCACAGCGGCAGGGCGCCGGCGTAGTTTTCGATGAGGATGCCGATGAAGCGTTCGAGCGAGCCGACGATGGCCCGGTGCAGCATCACCGGCGTATGGCGGGCGTTGTCCTCGCCGACGTATTCGGCGTCGAGGCGCCGGGGCATCGAGAAATCGACCTGGACGGTGCCGCACTGCCAGGAACGGCCGATCGCGTCCTTGATGTGGAACTCGATCTTCGGTCCGTAGAAAGCGCCTTCGCCGGGCAGTTCGTCCCAGGCCAGGCCGGAGGCTTTCAGGCTCTCGCGCAGCGCGCCTTCGGCCTTGTCCCAGACGTGGTCCTCCCCGATGCGCTTTTCCGGCCGCAAGGCGAGCTTGACCATCACCTGGTGGAAGCCGAAATCGGCGTAGACCTTGCGCACCAGGGCGTTGAACGCGGTCACCTCGGACTGGATCTGGTCCTCGGTGCAGAAGATGTGGCCGTCGTCCTGGGTGAAGCCGCGCACGCGCATGATGCCGTGCAAGGCGCCGGACGGCTCGTTGCGATGGCAGGAGCCGAATTCGCCGTAGCGCAGCGGCAGATCGCGGTAGCTGCGCAGCCCGGTGTTGAAGACCAGGATGTGGCCGGGGCAGTTCATCGGCTTGATCGCGTAGTCGCGCTTTTCCGACTCGGTGGTGAACATGTTTTCCCGGTAGTTCTGCCAGTGCCCGGTTTTCTCCCACAGCGTGCGGTCGACGATCTGCGGGCACCTCACTTCCAGATAGCCGTTGTCCTGGTAGACGCGGCGCATGTACTGCTCGACCTGCTGCCAGACCACCCAGCCCTTGGGGTGCCAGAACACCATGCCGGGCGCTTCGTCCTGCAGGTGAAAGAGATCGAGCTGGCGGCCCAGGCGGCGATGGTCGCGCTTTTCGGCCTCCTCGAGCATCGTCAGGTAAGCGTCCTGCTCGTCCTTCCTGGCCCACGCGGTGCCATAGATGCGCTGCAACTGCGCGTTGCGGTGGTCGCCGCGCCAGTAGGCGCCGGCCACCTTCATCAGCTTGAAGACCTTGAGCCTGCCGGTGGAAGGGACGTGCGGACCGCGGCACAGGTCGACGAAATCGCCCTCGCGGTAAAGCGACACCGTTTCGCCTTCCGGGATCGCGGCGATCAGTTCGGCCTTGTAGTGCTCGCCGATCGACGTGAAGAAAGCCGTCGCCTCGTCACGGTCCCAGACTTCGCGCGTGACCGGGAGGTCTTTTTTCGCCAACTCGGCCATGCGCTTCTCGATGGCGGCCAGATCCTCCGGGGTAAACGGGCGCTTGAAGGCGAAATCGTAGTAGAAGCCGTTTTCGACCACCGGCCCGATGGTCACCTGCGCCTCGGGGAACAGTTCCTTGACCGCGTAGGCCAGCAAATGAGCCGTCGAATGGCGGATGAGTTCGACCGCTTCGGGATCCCGGTCGGTGACGATGCCCAGCGAGACGTCGGCGTCGATGAGCCGGCTGGTATCGACCAGCCGCCCGTCGAGCCGCCCGGCCAGGGCGGCCTTGGCCAGGCCAGGGCCAATGCCTTGGGCGACTTCGGCGATCGTGACGGGATGATCGAACTCCCGTCGGGAACCATCAGGCAATGTAATGACCGGCATCTCGTAACCCCGAAAACAAAAAAAAAGCCAGAGACCTGCCCTGACTCGCGGATTTGCTAGGCGACTGGATTGGGAACGGATTTTACCGTGTTCAGGGGACAGATGACAGAGGACAGTAATATTTGCGGGCGCGAAGCGCCCGGTAACTGAACTGTCTTCTGTCCTCTGGTCAGCTAGAATGCGAGCTTTGAAAACCCGGAATCACTCTTGGAGAACGCGATGGAACCTCGTGCGGATATTGCCCTGATCGGCTTGGCCGTGATGGGTCAGAACCTGATCCTGAATATGAACGACCACGGTTTCACGGTGGTCGCGTACAACCGTTCGACCGACAAGGTCGATCAATTTCTCGGTAGCGAGGCCAAGGGAACCCGCGTGCTCGGCGCGCATTCCATCGTGGAAATGGTGGCCCAGCTCAAGAGGCCGCGGCGGGTGATGATGCTGGTCAAGGCCGGCCGGCCGGTCGATGAATTCATCGACCAGTTGATCCCGCACCTGGAGGCGGGCGACATCATCATCGACGGCGGCAATTCGCTGTTCGAAGACACCAACCGCCGGCAGAAATACGTCGAAGGCAAGGGGCTTCTCTACATCGGCACCGGCGTTTCCGGCGGCGAGGAAGGCGCCCGCCACGGCCCGAGCATCATGCCCGGCGGCTCGCCGGCGGCGTGGCCGTTCGTGAAGGACATTTTCCAGGCCATCTCCGCCAAGGTCGAGGGGAACGTCCCCTGTTGCGAATGGGTGGGCGAAATGGGGGCCGGGCACTACGTCAAGATGGTGCACAACGGCATCGAATACGGCGACATGCAGCTCATCTGCGAAGCCTACAACATCATGAAGACCGGCCTCGGCATGAGCGCCGGCGAAATGCACGAAGTGTTCAAGGAATGGAACGCCGGCGAGCTCGACAGCTACCTGATCGAGATTACCCGCGACATCCTGGCCAAGAACGACGACGACGGGCAGCCGCTGGTCGACAAGATTCTCGATACCGCCGGCCAGAAAGGCACGGGCAAGTGGACGGTGATCAACTCGCAGGATCTCGGCATTCCGATCACCCTGATGGCCGAAGCCGTCTATTCGCGCTGCGTGTCGGCGCTGAAAAACGAGCGCCTCCAGGCGTCCGCCAGGCTCGCCGGGCCGGATCCGGCGCTGGCCGGAATCAGCGCCGACGCGGCGAAGAAACGGGCCTTCGTCGCCGACATCCGCAGCGCGCTCTACGCCTCCAAGATCGTCAGCTACGCCCAGGGCTACATGCTGATGCGGGCGGCGGCCGGGGAATACGGCTGGAATCTCAACTATGGCGGGATCGCGCTGATGTGGCGTGGCGGCTGCATCATCCGTTCGCGCTTCCTGGGCAAGATCAAGGCGGCGTTCGACCAGAACCCGGCGCTTTCCAATCTGCTGCTCGACGACTATTTCCGGGGCGAGATCGGCAAGGCCCA
>JAISQQ010000221.1 GCA_031274075.1 Accumulibacter sp. | reverse complement strand
TACCGATGGTCAAAGCCGTGGCCCGCGGGACCGGACGGGAAAAACCGCGAAGAACGAGCATCGGAGGAGAGGAAACGTCGGACGAACGGAAAAAATTTGGATTATAGCGGCGTTTCAGTGTTCGGAAGACAGGAATCAGACACGTAGGGCGGGTAAGCGCAGCGCCTCCCGCCGGGCCTTTTCACGGCGCAACGCGCCGCACGAGTCGTGGGCCGTAATAATAGGCGGCGGCTACGCCGCCGGAGGGAACGACCGGCGGGAGGCGCTTCGCTTTCCCGCCCTACGGTTTTCCGCCCTACGGGGCAGGAGGCAGGGATCAGAGGTCAGTACTTCTTGCGGGCGCGAAGCGCCCGCTAACTGAACTGTCCTCTGTCCTCTGTCGTCTGTCTTCTGTCCTCTGACTGACTACCCGATGACGCAGAGCGCCGCGCCCTTGGCTACGGTGTCGCCGCTCTTGAAGCCGATGGCCTTGATCTCGCCGTCGCACGGGGCGACCAGGGCGTTTTCCATCTTCATCGCTTCTAGCACCACTACGGCTTCGCCTTTGGCGACCTTGTCGCCGACGTTCTTCAGGTAGCGGATGATCAGTCCGGGCATCGGCGCGGCGAGCTTGGTTCCGGCGACGGCGGCGGGGGCTGGCGCTGGAGCCGCGGCGGGAGCGGCCTTGGGCGCGGCGGCGGGCGCCGAAGCGGAGACCGGCGCGGCGGCAACAACTTGCGGCGCGGCCACGAGGATCGGCGCGTCGCCGGTCGGGTCGACTTCGACGGTGAAGTATTCGTTGTCGACGAACACGTTGAAGGTGCGCAGGCGCTCCGACTTGGCGGGGGTCTCGGCCTTTCTCTCGACGAGTTCGCCGGCCTTGGCTTTCTTGACCAGCGCGTCGGTCTTCTTGACCTGTTCCAGGGTGATCGGCTTGACGCTGGCCGGCGCTTCGGCGCGGCCGTATTTCCATTCGAGGTATTTCTTGCCGGTCACCGGGAACAGCGTGTAGGTCAGCAGGTCGTCGGTGTCGGCCGCGAGGTCGCCGATGTCCTTGCGGGCTTTTTCCAGTTCGGCTTCGAGCACCTCGGCGGGACGGCAGGTGATCGGCTGCTCGCCGCGCGGATAGCCCTTGAGCGCCTTTTTCTGCACTTCCGCGTCGATCGGCACGGCGGTCTTGCCGTAGAGGCCGTAGCACAAATCCTTGACCTGCGCGGTGATCATCTTGTAGCGCTCGTCCGGCGTGTCGTAGAGCACGTTGTTCACGGTCTGCACGCCGACGATCTGGCTGGTCGGCGTGACCAGCGGAACCTGGCCGAGTTCCTTGCGCACGCGCGGCAGTTGCTTGTAGACCTCGTCGATCTTGTCGAGCGCGTCCATTTCGCGCAACTGGTTGACCAGGTTGGAGAGCATGCCGCCCGGGGTCTGGTGCAGGAGGACGTTGATGTCGATCACCGAAACCTTGGAATCGTCGAGCAGGTGCTTGTACTTCGGCAGGATCTCTTTTTCCAGCACTTCGTTGATCGCGGCCAGCTTGCGGATGTCGAAGCCGGTGTCGCGGCTGGTGCCGAGCAGCGTCATGACCAGCGGTTCGATGGCCGGGTGCGAGGTGCGGTAGGCGTAGGGCGTCATGCAGGTGTCGAGGATGTCGACGCCCGCTTCGATGGCCTTGAGCTGGCTCATCGAGGCCATGCCGGAAGTGAAGTGGCTGTGCAGGTGGATCGGCGCCTTGACCGCCGCCTTCAGCGCCTTGACCAGGTTGTAGGCGTCGTACGGGGCGATCAGCCCGGCCATGTCCTTGATGCAGATGGAATCGACGCCCATGGCTTCGAGTTCCCTGGCCTTGCCGATGTAGTAGTCGAGGTTGTAGACCTCGCCGCCCATGCGCGGCTCGGTCATGCTGTAGCACATGCAGCCCTGGAAGTGCTTGCCGTTCTTCTTGATCTGGTCGGCCACGGTCTCGAAGTTGCGGTAGTCGTTCAGCGCGTCGAAGGTGCGGAAGATGTCCATGCCGTTGGCCACCGCGCGGTCGACGAAGGCGCGCGCCACGTCGTCGGCGTAGTTGCGGTAGCCGACCAGGTTCTGGGCGCGCAGCAGCATGCTGAACGGCGTCTTCTTGAAATAGCGCTTCAAGGTGCGCAGGCGCTCCCACGGATCCTCGTTGAGGAAGCGGTGCATGGTGTCGAAGGTCGCGCCGCCCCAGGTTTCCACGGCCCAGAAGCCGATCTCGTCCATCATCTCGGCGACCGGGATCATGTCCTCGGTGCGGCCGCGCGTGGCGAACAGGGACTGGTGCCCGTCGCGCAGCGACAGGTCCTGGATTTTCACGGGATTGGCCGCCCTGGGGCGGTCGGCGCTGTAGTTTATCGGGGTCATTACCACGCTGTCGGTCATTTTTGGCTCCACAAGATTATGAAATCATGAAAGTACGTTGAAATGAATACGTCGAAATGGGTACGTCGAAATGGGTACGTTGAAATGGGTCCGTTGAATTTACCGGATGCTCGCGAAGGCGCGCATCTGCATCATGCGGCGCACGCCCATCGCTTCCATGCGTCCGGCCTGCGCCCAGAATCCCGGATCGGCGACGCCGATCCGCTCCGCGGCGCTCTCCGCCCCGGCGGAGAGCGCCGCCGCTTCTTCTTCCCGCAAATACAGATCGACGGCCGCCAGCGCCGCCGCCACCTGTGTCCGTTTGATTTTCATCGTTCGCTCCTTGGCGTCACAGCGGGATGTTGCCGTGCTTCTTGGCGGGATTTTGGTCGCGCTTGTTCCGCGTCAGCGCCAGCGCCTTGATGATGCGCGCGCGGGTGTTCGCCGGTACGATGATGTCGTCGATGTAGCCGCGCTCGGCCGCGACGTAGGGGTTGGAGACCGCTTCGTGATACTCCTCCTCCTTTTCCGCGAGAAAGGCCTTGGCGTCGCCGGAGTCCCTGGCCTGGCGGCTGTACAGCACCTCGACCGCGCCACGCGAGCCCATCACCGCCACCTCCGCGCTCGGCCAGGCGTAGTTGATGTCGCCGCGCAGGTGCTTGGACGACATCACGCAATACGCGCCGCCATACGCCTTGCGGGTGATCACCGTGATCTTGGGCACGGTCGCCTCGGCGTAGGCGTACAGTATCTTCGCCCCGTTGCGGATCGCGCCGCCGTACTCCTGCACCGTGCCGGGCAGGAAGCCGGGAACGTCCACGAAAGTCACCAGCGGAATGTTGAAGCAGTCGCAGAAACGCACGAAGCGCGCGCCCTTGACCGACGAATCGATATCCAGCACCCCCGAGAGGTATCCCGGCTGGTTGGCGACGATGCCGACGCTGACGCCGTTGTAGCGCGCGAAGCCGACGATCAGGTTGGGCGCGAAATTTTCCTTGATCTCGAAGAAATCGCCGTTGTCGACCGTCTCCAGGATCACCCGCTTCATGTCGTAGGCCATGTTCGCGTTGTCGGGAATGAGGGTGCGCAGCGCGTCCGACGGACGGTCGACCGGATCGGCGCAGGGAAGGACGGGCGCCGATTCGAGGTTGTTCTGCGGGATGAAGGTGAGCAGGCGCTTGATGTAGGCGATGGCGTCGGCGGTCGATTCCGCCGCGTAGTCGGAGACGCCGCTTTGCGACGAGTGCATGTCGGCGCCGCCGAGTTCCTCGACCGTCACGTCCTCGTGGCATACCGACTTCACCACCTTGGGGCCGGTGAGGAACATGTAGGAATTCTTCCGCTCCATGACGATGAAGTCGGTCAGCGCCGGCGAATACACCGCGCCGCCCGCGCAAGGCCCCAGGATCGCCGAAATCTGCGGCACCACGCCGGAAGCCATGACGTTGCGCAGGAAGATGTCCGAGAAGCCGGCCAGGCTCTCGATGCCTTCCTGGATGCGCGCGCCGCCCGAATCGTTGAGGCCGACCAGCGGCGCGCCGTTCTTCATCGCCAGGTCCAGGAGCTTGCAGATCTTCTCGGCCATGGTCTCGGACAGGGAACCGCCGAGCACCGTGAAATCCTGCGCGTAGACATAGACGATGCGCCCGCCTACCGTGCCGTGGCCGGTGACGACGCCGTCGCCCGGATACACCGACTTTTCCATGCCGAAATTGCGGCAGCGGTGCGTCTTGAACATGTCGAACTCTTCGAAGGACCCCGGATCGAGCAACATCTCGATCCGCTCGCGCGCCGTCAGGCGACCCTGGGCGTGCTGCTTGTCGATCTTGTCCTGCCCGCCGCCCAGACGGGCCTTGGCCTGCTGTTCCAACAGGTGTTCCAGTTGCTTTTGAGTAGTCATACCTGTTTCCCCGAGTGGTAATAAAAAACCGTTGCCAACAAAAACCCGCGCTCCCCCGCGCGAGTCCTGGAATTCGAGCCGTGTCCATCCGGCGGATTAGCAATTCTATACCCCTATGGCGACATTTTCCGCAATCGAAAATCCGTCCGCGGGGACATTGCCTCCGCAAATGCCGTAAACGGCAAGAGGAAACCGGCGTCGATCCGTGCCAGCGCAGTCAAATATTCCTTGTTTTGCCGGCGCGTATCGGCTATATTGCTAACTCGAATTAGCAAACAAAAAACACAGGGCAAACAGGAGTCGTCCGGGGGTTCCCAGGCATCGGATCGGTCGGCGCGCGCGCCCTGTATTTTCCACCGTTGAAGTCCATCAGACCGTCCAGCCGAAAGGAGCATCGCATGCTCAAACTGACCCTTCCCGAAGCGAAACCCTTGATCCAGGCCGGCGACAAGGAAGTCTTGCTGGTCACCAACGCCGACCAGCGCGAACCGGCCAACGTCGAATGCTGGCCGGTGCAGGAGAAATTCGAAAGAAAGCTGGAAGAAGCGCTCGCCGGCCGCTTCGGCGTCAAGTTAAAGCGCGCGCACCCGTTCAAGCGCGACCGGGGGCACGGCTTCATCGCCGGCCAGCGCGAGGGCAGCGATCTCTTCGCGGCGATCGACCGGGACGCGCCGGTCATCGTCCTGATCACCGCCTGGCAGTATTCGCACCACCTCGCGCCGAGCCTCGCCCGGCACCGGGGGCCGCTCCTGCTGCTGGCCAATTTCGAGGGCACCTGGCCGGGCCTCGTCGGCATGTTGTGCCTGGCCGGGACGCTCACCAGTCTCGGCAAAACGGATTATTCGCGCTTGTGGTCGTCCGGCTTCGACGACGACTTCTTCTTCGCGGGACTGGAATCCTGGCTGAAGACCGGCAGGATCGAACACGACACCTCCTACCTGCATCCCGTCGACGCCTCGCACCCGGCGAGCGGGACGCCCGCCTGGGCGATGGGCCGCGAGGTCGGCGAGTACGCGCTGCGCAACAAGGAGATCATGGGCCTGTTCGACACCTGCTGCATGGGCATGCTCAACGGCGTGTTCCCGCAGAAGGCGCTGGTCGATATCGGCATGCCGCTGGAGAGTTTGTCGCAGTCCGCGCTGCTCGTCGAAATGGCCAAGGCGCCGCCAGCGTTGCGTGAGGAATGCCTGGCGTGGTACGAGGCGCGCGGCATGAAATTCCGCTTCGGCCCGGATCCGGCCAGGGATCTGACGCGCGAACAGGTGCTCGAACAGTGCGCGATGCTGATCGCCATGGCCCGCTTCGCCGAGCGCTTCGGCCTCTCCAGCGTCGGCGTGCAGTATCAACTGGGCCTGGCGCACTCGTGCGCCGCCTCCGATTTCGCCGAGGGCGCGATCGGCTCGACCGAACGCTTCCCGATCCCCGACGAGAATGGGCGGATCATCCGGCCCGGCAAACCCATCCCCTGCATCAACGAGGTCGACATGGGCACGGCGATTCCGCAGACGATGCTCTTCCGCCTGCTCGATGCGCTCGGCCTGCCGTCGGCAACGACGCTGCACGACGTGCGCTGGGGCAGCGAGTACGCGGGCGTCTTCTACTGGGATTTCGAGATTTCCGGCTCGGTGCCGTTCGAGCACTTGAAGGGCGGCATCGCCGGGGCCACCGGCTACCGGCAGGCGGCGATGTTCTTCCCCTACGGCGGCGCGACGATCCAGGGGCAGGGCAAGGCCGGACGCCTCCTCTGGGCGCGCGCGCACTACGAAGGCACGCAAGTGTTCATGCACGTGGGCACGGGCGTCGCCGTGGAACTGCCGGCGGAGGAATTCGAGCGGCGCGCGCGGGCGACCAACCGCGAATGGCCGCTGCTCAATTGCAGTCTCGACGGCGTCGGCCGCGATGACCTGATGGCCGGGCACCAGAGCAATCACGTCACGGTCGCCTACGTCGACGAAGACAAATTGCCGGACGTGCTGCGCGCCTTCGTCGCCCAGGCGCTCACGCAGGGCATCCAGGTGTGCGTCGCCGGCACGGCCTTCGAGCTGTTGTGACGGCCTGGCGATGGAGTTGAAGTTGGAGAGCCACCGCGAGCCGGCGATGGATACGAACGGCAGCCGCTATTGCGGCGTCTGGCCCGTGATGCTGACGCCGTTCGACGACAACCGCGAGATCGACTGGGAGTCGTTGAAAAAACTGATCGACTGGTACCTCGCCGCCGGCGTCAGCGGGTTGTTCGCCAACTGCCAGTCGAGCGAAATGTTTTTCTTGTCCGACACCGAATCGCTTCAATTGACCCGCTTTGTTCTGGATTATGTGGATGGCCGCGTCCCTGTCGTCGCCTCGGGGCACACGGCCTGCGGCCTCTCGCAGCAGGTCGACCAGCTTGGCGCCATCGCGCAGACCGGCGTCGACAGCGTGATCATGGTCAGCAACCGCCTCGTCCAGCCCGGCGAGGACGACGGCACGCTGCTCGAACGGCTGGCCAGCGTCACCGCCGCCCTGCCGGAGACGGTGGGGCTGGGCGTCTACGAATGCCCCTACCCGTACAAGCGCCTGCTCCCCGACGAGGCGGTCGCGTGGTGCGCCAAGAGCGGGCGCTACACCTTCATCAAGGACACCTGCTGCGACATCGCAACGATCCGCCGCCGCGCCGCGCTGGCCCAGGGCAGCCGCCTGCACATCGCCAACGCCAACGGGCAAACGCTGCTGCCCTCGCTCCGGGCCGGGGCGCACGGCTACAGCGGCGTGATGGCCAACTTCCACCCCGAACTGTACGTCTGGCTCTGCGAACACTGGCGGCGGGAGCCGGAAAAGGCCGAAATCCTCGCCGCCTACCTGTCGACCGCCTCGCTCGCCGAGTATCTCGATTACCCGGTCTGCGCCAAGGATTACCAGCAGTCCATCGGCAACTTCAAATCCGCCGCCGCCCGCGCGAGAGAGACCGGCGACTATTACGCCAGGCACTTCCAGGACAGCGTCCGGCAGATGACGCGGCTCGGCGAATTCATGAAAGAACGGCTCGGCCTGCCGCCAACGCCGCCGGATGCGCGGGGGCTCGCGTGAGCGTGAAAATATCGCCGCCGCTGGCGCGAGACAGTTTCCGTTTCCGCGCGCGCGCCGTCCGGCCCATGCCACGCCTTCCCTCTTCTTCCCTCTTTTTCCCTCTCCCCGGCAAGGGAAGGACGGGAAGGAAATCGTTTCATGCCATGGCAAGCTCATTCGTAGGTATGATTGCCCTGGCAAGCAAAACCGCGCCGCCGCCGGAAAGGGAAATATCCGGAACAATCGGAACGATCCTTCGGCGGAGGCGGTTCAAGGAGCGCCGCAAAGCATCCGGCGCGCGCCGTTCAACATGAACAGTAGTCACTCAAGGAGGAACACCATGCATTTCGCCATTTCACGCAGAGCGTTTGGGGTCCTGGCCCTCAGCGCGGGTCTGGCGCTCGCCGCCGGTTCCGTCACGGCCGCCGCCGCGCACAAGATCCGCATCTCCAGTCCGGCGGTCGACACCGACTGGCACGGCAAGCAGCTTTACGTGTTCAAGGACAAGCTGAACGAGTTGCTGCCCGGCCAGTTCGACGTCGAGATTCATCTGAACGGCGTGCTCTTCAAGCAGGGCGCCGAGCCGGTCGCCATGCAGCGCGGCAATCTGGAAATGGCGATGATTTCCGCCTTCGACATTTCCAAGCAGATTCCCGAATGGTCGATTTTCACCGCCGGTTATCTGCTGCGCGACCCGGATCACCAGGCGAAGGTGTTCGGCGGCGACATCGGCAAGGAAATGTACAAGCTGGTGGAGGACAAGATGGATCTCCACGTCTTGAGCGTCGCCTATCTCGGCACGCGCCAGCTCAATCTGCGCACCGAGAAGGAAATCAAGACGCCGGCCGACCTCGCAGGCGTCAAGCTGCGGATGCCGACCTCCGACACCTGGCAATTCCTCGGCAAGGCCCTCGGGGCGAATCCCTTGCCGCTGGCGTTCGGCGAAATCTACACCAGCCTGCAGACCGGCGTCATCGACGGGCAGGAAAATCCGCTGCCGACGGACAAGGCCGCCAAGTTCTACGAAGTGACCAAGCAGATCGTGCTGACCAACCATCTGGTCGACGCCATCTTCCTGACCATCGCCAAGAAAGCCTGGGATTCCTACACGCCGGAACAGCGGCAAGCCATCGATACGGCCATCGCCGCGGCGGTCAAGTTCAACAACGAGAACCGCGTCAAGGACGAACAGGAATTGCTGGCCTTCTTCGAGTCCCAGGGCCTGAAGGTTTACGCGCCGGACCAGGACGCTTTCCGCAAGCAAGTGCAGGATGAGTACCTGAAGTCCGAATACGCCAAGGCCTGGCCCACGGGCCTGATCGACCGCATCAACGCGGTGAAATAAGGTTTGCGGGCTGGCGGCTTTGAAAGCCGCCAGCACCGCTTTGGCGGCGGGGGAACCCCCGCGAACCGGAACCGTGGGGAGGTCTGGAATCCATGAACGGCGCGGCTTATCGATTCGGTCAAAAAGTCGGCGGTCTGTCGCGCGTGGCGCGCAAAGCCGCCGAATACCTCACGGCCTTGTTGTTTTGCACCTTGTTTTTTTCTTTCGTCTCCCAGATTTTCATGCGCTACGCGCTGAACAGTCCGCTGAACTGGTCGGAGGAACTGTCGATCATCTGCTATATGTGGATCGTGTTCGTCGCCTGTTCGTTTACGCTGCGCGACGGCCAGCACGTGATTTTCACCATCGTCGCCCAGAGCCTGCCGCGGCGCGCGAGAACGGCGCTGGCAATCGCTTCGTCGCTGGTGATCGTGGTGATGCTGCTGTGGGTGAGCTACGGCATCGCCGACTACGTCATGTTCATGAAAGTGGAAAAGACGCCCGCCTTGTTCCTGCGCAAGGATTACGTCTTTTCGATCTTCGTCGTCTTCATCGCGATGCTGGTTCTACGCTGTTTGTGGACGATCTTTACCGCCGTGCTCGAACTTTCCTGCCAAAAGACCCACGCGGCGCTGATCGCCGGATTCGATGAAACGGCGGGATTCGTCGATTCCGGCCCCAGGGAGGCCGCGCCATGAGCACCGCGTTCGTTCTGTCGATGCTGGCGCTTTTCGGCCTCTTCATCGCCGGCGTTCCGGTGGCCTACACCATGATCGTCGCCGGCGCGGTCTATGTCGTGAAGGTCGGCGGCGACCCCGGCCTCGTCGCGGAACAGATTCTCAACGGCATGTTCGAGAACTACACGCTGCTGGCGGTGCCGCTCTTCATTCTCGCGGCCAACCTGATGAACGCGGGCAACATCAGCAACCGGCTGCTGGGTTTTTGCCTGGCGACGGTGGGGCGCTTTCGCGGCGGGCTGGCGCACGTCAACATCGTCACCAACGTGCTGTTCGCCGGGATGAGCGGCTCGGCGGTGGCGGACGCCGCCGGGATGGGGCGGCTGATCACCAACCTGATGCTGAAAACCGGGCGTTATTCGCCGGGCTTCGCGGCGGCGCTGACGGCGGCGGCCTCGACCATCGCGCCGGTGATTCCGCCCTCGATCCCGATGATTCTCTACGCCCTGGTCTCCGGGGCGTCCATCGGCTATCTCTTCATCGGCGGGCTGATTCCCGGCCTGCTGATGGGCGGGGCGCTGATGCTCACGGTCGTGGCCGTGGCGCGGCGCAGGAATTTCCAGCCCGACCAGGTGGTGCCGCTGAAGGAATTGCCCCGGCGCACCTTCGAGGCGTTTCCGGTATTGATGCTGCCGGTGATCCTCATCGTCGGCCTGCGCGGCGGGGCGATGACGCCGACCGAAGCGGCGGCGGTCTGCGCCTTCTACGCTTTTCTCCTGGCGACGTTCTTCTACCGGGAGCTGTCGCTGAAAGGCTTCATCCATCACCTGATCGACGCCAGCCGGGCGGGCGCGTCGGTGGGGGTGATTCTCTCCGGCGCGTTCCTCATCAACTACATCGCCGCGTCCGAGAATCTGCCGGTGAAGCTCGCCCAATGGATCACCGATTCGCACTTCACCGCCTTGGCCTTCATGCTGGTGGTCAACCTGATGTTCCTGGTCCTGGGCTGCCTGTTCGACACCAGCATCATGCTGCTGGTGGTCATCCCCATGCTGGTGCCGTCGTGCCGGGAACTGGGGATCGACCTGGTCTATTTCGGCGTGGTTATCGTGGTCAACATGATGATCGGGCTGATAACGCCGCCTTTCGGAGTGCTGCTGTTCATCCTGAACGGCGTGACCCATATTCCGCTGTCGGAAATCATCCGGGAGAGCTGGAAGTTCATCGCCGTGCTGCTGGCGGTGCTGGCGTTCCTGGTGCTCAATCCCGATTTCGTGCTGTTCCTGCCGCGCGCGCTCGGCTATCAAGGGTAGGCCATGTTCGAGGAGGAAACGCCGATGAAAAGTCGATGATCCGGCAATGATCCCGCCGCGGCAGGCTCACGCAGGATCGCCCCGCGGCCCGCTTTGTTTCGCGGGCCAGGCGCGAATTCCGGTCCGGGCGGCGGACGGACCGGTACGGTAGGGTGCTTGGAGGAAGCTCAACCATTATTTCAAGGAGGAGAGGCAAATGAAACGAATCGGTACGGCTCTTTTGGTTCTGGCGCTGTCGGGCGCGTTCTTCGCTCCCACGGCAAGCGGCGCGGCGGCGAAGATCGTGCTCAAATGGGGCGACGTGCTCGCGGGGAACCATCCCTCGGTGCAGATGATCGACAAGGTGGCGGCGGAAGTCGCGCAGAAGACCGATGGCCGGGTGACGATCAACGCGTTCCCCGGCGGACAGTTGGGAAGCTCGCGCGACATGATCGAGGCGGTGTCCACGGGCACGCAGGACATCGTCACCGAAGGCTCGGCCAATTTCGGCCAGTGGGTGCCTTCGATCGGGATCACCGAAGCGCCCTATGTCTGGCGCGACATGGATCATCTGGTCAAGGTCATGGGCGGCCCCATCGGCGAGCGGTTCAGCAAGGAACTGATCGAGAAGCGGGGGATGCGGATCCTGGGGGCCACCTATTACGGTACCCGGCATCTCACCACCACGAACCGCAAGGTGGAGAAGGTGGCGGACATGAACGGGCTGAAGTTCCGCGTACCCGAGAACGACGTGTTCCGCGCCATGGCCGAGGCCTGGGGCGCGAAACCCACGCCGATGAGCTTCAACGAGCTTTACCTCGCGCTGCAACAGAGCGTGGTGGATGCCCAGGAAAATCCCCTGCCGACCATCAACAGCGGGAAATTCCAGGAAATCCAGAAGTACCTGATCCTCACCGGCCACGTGATCACGCCGCGTCTGGTGGTGATCAACGAAGCGGTGTTCCAGAAGATTTCCCCGGAAGACCAGAAAGCCTTGCAGGAGGCGGTGAGCAACGGCATCGCCAGGCAGAATGGGGAACTCCGCAAGCAGGAGCTTTCCTTCGTCGATACGTTCAAGGCGGCGGGCATGACGGTAATCACGCCCGATGTGCAGGCGTTCCGCCAGGCGGTGCTGGACACGGTGCCCAAGATGTTCGAGTCCAAGTGGGGCGCGGGCATGTGGGAGAAGATCCAGGCGATCAAATAGCGCGGAGTCCGGAAGACGCCCCGCCGCCCGCTTCCCGCAACGGCGGCGCGGCGGGCGTCCGGTTTCCCGGATGAATCGGGAGGGCGGTCGAGAAGCTGCTTGCGGTCTTCTCCCTGGGAGCGCGGGGCACCAGCCCCGCAACAGCGGCGGCAATGTCATGGCGCTGTCAAAAGCGGGGCGGGCGCCCCGCGCTCCCGGAGATGGCTCGGAGTGAGGCTTTCATAATGGGCTTGTGCAAGATACCCGCGCTCCGGAAAGAAAGATCGCAAACGGCTTCTCGGAGGCACAGAGAAAGGCAAACCCGCAAACCGCCTTCAATGCGCGGGCGCGCAGGGTTTTCCCGGTGTCTTAGAAGCTGTTTTGGAAATTAGAAAGACATTTGAGAAGCAGATGGATCATCCAGGGTAGGGCGCGCTCTCCGAGCGCGCCGGGGGGCGGCGGTTTCGGAGAAACCGCCCTACCTTCCCCC
>JAISQQ010000078.1 GCA_031274075.1 Accumulibacter sp. | reverse complement strand
CAGCATCCGGCGTGGTGGCTCGCGCGCCTGCGCCGCGCCTACCCGGACGATTGGCGGGGAATCGTCGCGGCGGGCAACGGTCCGCCGCCGATGACCCTGCGGGTCAACACGCGCCGCATTTCTGTCGACGACTACCTCGGCCAGTTGCGGGCGGCAGAAATGGTGGCAGAAGCGGTCGGCAGCGCGGGATTGCGGCTCGAAACGCCCGTGCCGGTGGAGCGCTTGCCGGGTTTTGCCGAGGGCTGGGTTTCGGTGCAGGACGCCGGCGCGCAGCGCGCCGCCGAGCTGCTCGATCCGGCGCCGGGCGCGCGCGTCCTCGACGCTTGCGCGGCGCCGGGTGGGAAGACGGCGCATCTGCTCGAACGCGCCGAGGCGGAGGTGCTGGCGCTGGATATCGACGCGGCGCGCGCGGCGCGCATCGTGGATAACCTGGAGCGCCTGGGCCTGGCGGCGGAAGTGCGCGTGGCCGATTGCCTGGCGGCGGATCGCTGGTGGGACGGGCGCGCCTTCGACGCCATTCTCGCCGACGCGCCGTGTTCCGCGTCCGGCGTGGCGCGCCGCCATCCGGACATCAAGGCGCTGCGGCGCGAGAGCGACATCCGCAGGCTGGCGCGCACGCAGTCGGCGATGCTCGACGCGCTCTGGCCGCTGCTCGCCTCCGGCGGCAAATTGCTGTACGCGACCTGTTCGCTGTTCGTCGAGGAGAACGCGGCGCAAATCGACGCTTTCCTGGCGCGCCGGACGGACGCGCGGCGCGTCGCCCAGGAACAATGGCTGCCGAATGAGCGCCACGACGGTTTCTATTATGCGCTGCTGCGGAAAGCTTGAAGCGCTGCTCGTCGGCCTGGCGCTGTGGCTGGCCGCCGGCGCGGCGCTGGCAAGCGGCATCGTCGCCGAAAGCGCGCGGCTGGTCGCCGACGAAGACGGCGGCTTCAGCCTGGTCGCGGACTTCAGGGTGGACCTGAACCGGCGGCTCGAAGACGCGGTCAACAAGGGCGTGGTGCTTTATTTCACGGCGGATTTCGAGCTCAAGCGTTCGCGCTGGTACTGGTTCGACCAGGTGGCCGCGCGGCGCGGCAAGACCTTCCAGTTGTCCTACCACGCCTTGACCCGCCAGTACCGGCTGTCCTCGGGCGCGCTGCACCAGAGCTTCTTCTCGCTGGAAGACGCCTTGCGGGTGCTCTCCCGCCTGCGCCACTGGCGAGTCGTCGACAAGGACGAGGTCGACAGCGATGTCGACTATGTGGCCAGCGCCCGCCTGCGGCTCGATCCGTCGCAGATGGCCAAGACCTTCCAGGTCAGCGCCCTGTCGAACCGCGACTGGAGCCTGTCGTCCGAGTGGCTGGTATGGAATTTCTCCTTCCCCGAAGCGCCGCCGGAGGACGCCGCTCCCGGCGAGGAGGAGGATGGGGATGGGGATGGGGACGGGAAAGAAGAAGAGGAAAAGGAAGAAGAGGAAGAGGAAGAAGAAAAGAAAGAGGAGGAAGACGCCCGATGAAGATCCTGGTCGTCATCGCCTCGTCGTTCGGCGGCATCCTGCTCTTTCTGCTGGCCTCGGCCAGCGCCAACACCGCGCTCTTCGCCAAGCACTACCCCTGGCTGCTCGGCCTCAACGCGATCGTCGCGCTGGCGCTGTTCGCGCTGATCGTCTGGCAGGTGCGCCTCCTGTGGCGGGAACACCGGGCGAAGCTCTTCGGTTCGCGCCTGAAGCTCCGGCTGCTGCTGGTCTTCGGGCTGATGGCCGTGCTGCCGGGGGTGTTGATCTACGCCGTCTCGGTGCAATTCGTCACCAAGAGCATCGAAACCTGGTTCGACGTGCGCGTCGAAAACGCGCTCGAGTCCGGCCTCAACCTGGGCCGCAGCGCGCTCGATTCCCTGCTCGACGATCTTTCCGAAAAGGGACGCGCGCTGGCGCTGGAACTCGGCGAACTGCCGGAGCCGCAGTGGCGCGCCGCGCTCTCGCGCCTGCGCGAACAGAGCGGCGCGCAGTACGTCGCGCTGTTTTCCACCTCGGGACAGTTGCTGGCTACGGCGACCAGCGACCTGTCGGTCATCCTGCCGCCGACGCCGACGCCCGAAACGCTGCGCCAGGCGCGCGCCGGACGCGGATACCGCGAAATCGAAAGCGTCGACGGCCGGGACCTGGTGCTGCGCGTGCTCTCGCCGGTCGTTCCCCCTGGGCTGGGCGTGGAGACGCGCATCCTGCAACTGACTCAGCCAGTGCCGGGCAATCTCACGCTCAACGCCGAGCGGGTGCAGGACGTCTATCGCGACTACCAGGAGCTTTCGCTCGGACGGCAGGGGCTGACGCGCATCTACGCCATGACCCTGACGCTGACGCTGCTGCTCGCCTTGTTTACCGCCATTGCCCTGGCGTTCGTCATGGCGCGGCGGCTGTCCGCGCCGCTGTCGATCCTGGCCGAAGGCACGCAGGCGGTCGCCGCGGGCGACTTCACGCCGCGCCAGGCGATCGACAGTCACGACGAACTGGGCGTCCTGACCCAATCCTTCAACCGCATGACGCGGCAGCTCGACGAGGCGCGGCGCGACACCGAACGGCACCGCGCCGAACTCGAATCGGCGCGCGCCTACCTCGAATCGATCCTGGCCAAGCTGTCCGCCGGGGTGCTGGTGCTCGACCGGAAGTTCCGCCTGCGCACGGTCAACGACGGCGCGCAGACGATCCTCGACGACCCGTTCGCCGGGCTTGTCGGCGAGGCCGTCGACGCCTGGACGCGGCAGCAGGTCCTGGGGCAGGTGATTCGCCAGGCGTTCACCGGGCACGGGCGCAGGGAATGGCAGCAGCAGATCGAGCTTTCGAGGCCGGGCGGTTCGCCGCAAATCCTGTCGCTGCGCGGCACGCAGCTTCCGGAAGCGACCGGCGGCGGCTTCGTCGTGGTCTTCGACGACGTGACGCAGTTGGTGGCCGCCCAGCGCAGCGCCGCCTGGGGCGAGGTGGCGCGGCGCCTGGCGCACGAGATCAAGAACCCGCTGACGCCCATCCAGCTTTCCGCCGAACGCCTGCAATTCAAGCTGGCCGACAAACTGGGCCAGGGCGACGCCGAGATGCTCGGGCGCTCGACGCAGACGATCATCAACCAGGTGCAGGCCATGAAACGCATGGTCAACGAGTTTTCCGACTACGCCCGCCTGCCGCCGCCGGCGCTGGCCGCGCTCGACCTCAACGCGCTGATCCGCGAGGTGCTGGGCCTGTACGAAACCTCGCTGGCCGAGATCGCGCTCGAACTCGACGCGGACTTGCCGCCGATCCTGGGCGACGCCACGCAGTTGCGGCAGATCATCCACAACCTGCTGCGCAACGCCGAAGACGCGCAGGCCGCCGCGGCAAGCCCGTCGATTCGCTTGGGCACGCGGCGGGCGGGCGACACGGCCGAATTCACCGTGACCGACGCCGGGCCGGGCTTCCCGAAGGAATTGATGGGCCGGGTCTTCGAGCCTTACGTGACCACCAAGGCCGGCGGCACCGGCCTGGGCCTGGCGATCGTCAAGAAAATCGTTGACGAGCACCACGGGCGGATTCGCATCGGCAACCGTCCCGCGGGAGGCGCCGAGGTCAGCCTGCGGCTGCCATTGGCGCAGGCAATGGCGCAGGAACGGGAGACGCGATCGCGTATCGAGGAAACATCGGAAGAGAATTGACATGGCGCAAATACTGGTCGTCGACGACGAAATGGGCATCCGCGAGTTGCTTTCGGAAATCCTGACCGACGAAGGACATAGCGTCGCCCTGGCCGAGAACGCCGCGGCGGCGCGCAAGGCGCGCGGCGAAAAGCGGCCGGACCTGGTGTTGCTGGACATCTGGATGCCGGATACGGACGGCATATCGCTGCTCAAGGAATGGTCGTCGGCCAATCTGCTGACCATGCCGGTAGTGATGATGTCGGGGCACGGAACGATCGATTCGGCGGTCGAGGCGACGCGGGTCGGCGCGGTCGATTTCCTGGAAAAGCCGATCGCCTTGCAGAAACTTTTGCAGACGGTCAAGAAAGCCCTGAAATACGAGATGCCTTCGTCCAGGCCGCCGCTGACGCTCGACGCCTTCGCGCGTTCGCCGCTGCTCAAGGACCTGAAGAAGCGCCTGGAACAGGCCACCGCCAATACGCGCGTGTTGCTGCTCAGGAGCGCCACCGGCAGCATCGCCGAGATTTGCGCGCGCACCCTGCAGGCGCCGAAGACCTCGTGGATCGACCTGTCGGCGTCGAGCGCGCCGCTCACCCAGGAAATGCTGGAAAACGCGGCCGGCGGCATGTTGTTCGTCGCCGACCTGATGCTCTTCGGCCGCCTGCAGCAAAAAAACCTGGCGTTCGCCCTGGAGCGCCTCGAAAAATACAACCTGCGCCTGGTGGTGGCCATGCCGCGGCCCATGAGCACGCTGGTCGAGGCCGGCTGGGACCCGGCGCTGCTCGCCCGCCTGGGCGACGTCTGGGTCGCGCTGCCGCAACTGTCCGGGCACGTCGACGAGGTTCCCGAGATCGCCGCGCTGGTCCTGTCGCACCTGGTCGAGCGCCACGGCATGGAGCCGCGGCGGTTTTCCACGGCGGCCCTGAACGCCCTGCGCCTGCATCACTGGCGGGGCGAATGGATGGAATTGCTGGCGGCGGTCAAGAACCTGGCGATCGCCGCGCTGGAAGACGAAATCACCGTCGAAGACGTCGAAAACGTCCTGGTCCGCGACGCCGACGACGCGCCGCGCATCGTCTCGCCGATGCCCCTGTTCAACCAGTCCCTGCGCGAAGCGCGCGAAGCCTTCGAGCGCCAGTATTTCGAGTATCACCTGAAGAACGAACGCGGCAACATGACGCGCGTGGCCGAGAAAACCGGACTCGAGCGCACGCATCTCTACCGCAAGCTCAAGCAACTGGGCCTCAATCTGGGGCGGCGGCTGGACGAGGGGGAATAATGATCGCGGGAAAGGCGTTTGGAGCGTTTGTGTTTTAGCGCAGACCGTTTCTCTTGCCTTGTCATTCCGGCGCAAGCCGGAATCCAGAAATTTGATGAACGAACCTGGGTCCCGGCCTTCGCCGGGACGACGGAGTATTGGGCGTCATCGGGAACTACGCGCAATCGTAGGCTTCGGCGCGAAGCACCGCATTTTTTCAAGATTGGCGAAGGCTTCGCCTTCGGAAGGGTAGGACCGGCGGATTGCATCCGCCCCACAAAAGCTTTTCTCGCTCCCGCGTCGCCTCTTGCAATGAATTTGCATGCATGCGATTAGCCTGAAACAGTGAGTCTGGCGAACGTCCAAGCGCGACGGATACGGTAAAATGACCATTGGCCACGGCGGGCGCGGCGAAAAACCACTTCTGGATACAAAACAGGTGAAAATATGAAATACAGCCTTTTGCTCCTTCTCTTTGCTCCAATTCTTGCCCTGGCAAACCCGGATGAGAAGCCCCCCTTGTCCGGCGTCTGGACCGGAACCATCGGGACGCAAGCCATCACGGCGTGTTTCAACGCCGGAAGGTACCAAAAGGATACGGGTAACTACTACTATCAACGCTATTTGCGTCCAATCTTTCTGAAGTCTACCGACATCGGATCGGGAGGAACCGGAACTGAATGGAAAGAAAACGACGGCGAATGGCACATGGTCTTAGACGAGCAACATTCCGACGCGGTCAGCGGCGCCTGGACGAGTCCGGACAAATCTCGGACCCTGCCGATAACGCTGGCTAAAGTGAAGGAATTCAACGGGGAGCCGGTTAAGGATACGGACGGATGCTGGAACGCTGCCTATCTTGAGGCGATCAAACCTTCGCCGAAAACACTGTTGGGTCCGGAGCAAGTCATCAATGGCGTCAAGTACCGGAAAGTCTCCATGAACATCGAAACGCCGGGGGAACCTTGCGATACAGGACGCCGTTGCATGGAGACGATAGAAATCATAGGGGATACCCTTGCCATCCAGTCCATCAATCGGCAATTGCAAGAGACTGCTCCAGTAGATTTCGATGATCTACTTTCGTGCTGGCAGACTTCTGTTTTGGAGGGGTATTATAATCTTGAACGGATACAGACTGTCAATGTTTCAGTGATCGGGCCTTATCTTATGCTACAGATAGGTAATCATTCGACTTGTATAACAATGCGTCCGATTGGAGTCTGGAATAGCACGTATATATGGAATCTCAAAATAGGGGAGCGTGAGGATTTGTTTTCATGGTTTCAAGATGACGAAGAATCTACGCAAGGTACTTTGGAAGAGTTCGTTCAAGGTGACGAGGAATCTACGCAAAGTACTTTGGCAAAGTTCGTCTATGATCGAATCTGGATAGATGACCTAGAGTATGATCTTTTGCAATGCTATGGTGATTTTGATTTAAGTCCTGATGATTATATGTACGGCGATAGTGAGTACGGCGATAGATATAGATACCAGCTCGTACTCTCCAATAGTGGAATCCGTTTCGAGGTGCCGGCTCGTTCAAACGGATCGTGTGGGGGACGCGAAGTTTTCACTTTCGAGGAACTATGGCCGTTTTTGAACGAATATGGTAAAGCCGCGGTGGCGCAAATCCGAAAGTCTGGCGCGGCGAAGAAACGGTAAGCCCGCTTGCCCTGACACCGGAATGACTCATGCGCCACGCCTTGGGCTTGGTTTCGCCGTCAGGTTTTCCTGGCGTTCGTTCGGTGACCAAAAGATTTTTTCGCCGTGCCCACCGTGCCCACCGTGCCCACCGTGCCCACCGTGCCCACCGTGCTTGAATTTACCATTCACGCAATCGCCCTAGAGCATCCGATCAATGGCCGCGTCGCCGAGCGTTTGAGGATAGGGTTTCATGAAGCCCACTGAACAACTTTTACCTATCGACGGCCCGGCGGGGGTCATCATGGAGATAGGCGATTGCCTGGGGCCGAGGGTGAGGCCGCCCGCCAACACTTTTACAAAATCCGGACAGACCCAGGTGACGAATCGCTCGCTGTCCAAAGACCTTCCGTTTCGCCCAGGGCGGCGCATTCGGACTCGCTTCAAGCCGAACCGCCACCCATTCCTACAAATACGTACACTTGTTACATCCACGACAAAGCACTTTCCGGACGGGCGCGCTATGATGGCGCCGTTTTCAACCCCGCTCGCCGTCCCAAGCCGTCGCCACGCGAGCCTCACAACCAGGGAGAACCACCATGAAACATCGCCTGATTTCACGCGCCGGGCTGATCGCCCTGCTGGCCGCCGGCACCTTCGCCGGCACCTCGGCCCTTGCCGCGCCTCCCGGCCCTGGCAAGAACGACCGCAGCCATCAACCCTCGGCTCAACGCGCCGCGCCGCCGCCGCGCGCGCAGCATGCGCCGCCCTCGCGCCGTCCGCCGCCTCCACCGCCGCGCAGCGACAGGCGCCGCGCGCCGCCGCCAGCCGTTCATTTCGATGATCGTCACCGCGGCTTTGCCCATGACTACTTCCGGCGCACCTATGTCCGGGGCGCTTGTCCGCCCGGACTCAGCCGCCGCGGCAACGTGTGTGCGCGCCCCGGCGCGCGCGCCTGGACACGGGGACGGGCGGTGCCGCGCAACGTGATTTTCTACGACGTGCCCGCGCCCCTGCTCGTCGAGTTGCCGCCGCCGCCGCGCGGGCATCGCTACGTGCGCGTGGCGGGCGACATCCTGCTGATCGCGATCGGC
>JAISQQ010000065.1 GCA_031274075.1 Accumulibacter sp. | reverse complement strand
GCGCGCCGGGTGGCGGCGGTTTCGGAGAAACCGCCCTACCTTCCCCCAGGGCTTGAATTGAGGTTTTTGGGATCTAAGCATTTCTCGTACCAATTTTTTTAAAACAGCTTTTTAGGGATAGTTTTACCGCGGCAAGCGCCGCGCCGGCTTTTTTTGCGGTAATGGATCATGGCGTCACCCGGGCGTTTCCGGGTTGAGTATCGACACGTTTCATCGCACGAACATTGGCCGGGAGGCGTCGTCCCCTTGACCTCCGGGATGGGGGTCCTTCCTCGAATTCCCGGATTCCGGCGATCAAGGGGAATGAGGGAATGAAGGGATGAAAATGGCTGCCGTCCGCGCCAAAAGGTAAAACGCCCTGGATGGTTTTTTATACTGGCTCACGACATGTTTTTTACGGGATACATCAATTCGCGCTGGCGTCCCGGCAAAATGATGCGCATGCCGCCGGTAGCGCGTTCCGAGCCGGGCGGATGCCTGGCGATATGGCCCGGCCTGCTCACGCTGCTCGCGCTGTGCCTGGCGCTGGCCGCGCCTGTCGCCCAGGCGCGGCAGGACCCCGGCGCGTTGCGGCAGCGCCTGGCCGCCCGTTTCGATTCGTCGCGGATACCGCTGCTGGACGAATGGCTGGCGATGGTCGCCTCGGCCAGCGCGCTCGATGAACAGGCCAAGCTGGCGCGGGTCAACGATTTCGTCAACGGCAACTTCGCCTACGAAGACGACGCCACCATCTGGGAGCAGAACGACTACTGGGCCACGCCGCTGGAAATGATCGGCAAGGGCCGCGGCGACTGCGAGGATTTCACCATCGTCAAGTACGTCTCCCTGCGCATGGCGGGCATGGGCAGCGCCAGGCTGCGCCTGGTATACGCCAAGGCGCGCCTCGACGGGCTGGCGGGACCGGTGTGGGTGGCGCACATGGTGCTCGCCTACTACGCGACGCCCGACGCCGAGCCGCTGGTGTTGGATAATCTCAACGAAACGATCCTGCCGGCGTCGCGGCGTCCCGACCTGCAGCCGGTTTTCAGTTTCAACAGCGAAGGGATATTCGCCGGCGTTTCCGGCAAGGGCGCGGCGAAGGCGGCGGCCGGCATCGGCCGCCTGTCGCGCTGGGAGGACGCGTGGCGGCGCATCCTCGCCGATGGCTACGAATGACGCGATTTTTGAGGAAGACGACCATGTCCATGTATCGCCAGCTTTGGCTTGCCGTAATCACCAGCATGCTGCTCGCCCTGGGCGGCAGCCTCCTCGCCTCGCTGCTCAGCGCGCGCGGCTACCTGGAGACACAGTTGTCGCAAAAGAACAGCGATAACGCGACGGTACTCGCGCTGGCGTTCAACCAGCGCGGCGTCGACGTGGTTTCCGTCGAACTCGCGGTCAGCGCGCTGTTCGACAGCGGCCACTACGAACTGATCCGCGTCGACGACCCGACAGGGCGCACCCTCGTGGAACGGCGCGCGGAAAACGGCGAACCCGACGTTCCGGGCTGGTTCGTCAAGTGCCTGCCCCTGCGCGCCGTGGCGGGAACCGCGCAGATCAGCGACGGCTGGAAGCAGTTCGGCACGCTCACCCTGGTCAGCCACAGCCGCTTCGCCTACCGGACGCTGTGGCAGGGAGCGCTGCAAATACTCGGCGCGCTGGTCATCGCATGCCTCATCGGCGGCTGCCTGGGATCGCTCATCCTGCTCCGCCTGAAAGCGCCGCTGGCCGCCGTGGTGCAACAGGCCCGGGCCATTTCCGAACGCCGCTTCACCACCATCGGCGAACCCGACGTCCCCGAACTCCGCCAGCTCGCCGTGGCGATGAACGGTACCGTCAACCGCCTCAAGCTGATGTTCGAGGAAGAAGCCGCGCGGCTCGAGTCGGTGCGCCGCGAGGCCAATTTCGACACCCTGACCGGACTGGCCAACCGCGCCCATTTCCTGGCCCACCTGCACGAGGCCGCGCACGACGAGGATTCGGCGGGCGGCGCGCTGTTCATCGTGCGCATCGCCCGTCTCGCCGAACTCAACCGCTCGCTCGGGCGCGAGGCGACCGACGAATTGCTGAAGCGTTTCGGCAAGGTGCTGCGCGAATTCGCCGCGCAGCAGGAACAAGCGCTGGGCGCCCGGCTCAACGGCGCCGATTTCGCCCTGCTGCTCCCCGCCGGCGCCGCGCCGCAAGCCATCGGCGAGCCGCTGCTACAGCAATTGACGCAGGAAGCGGCGGCGTTCCGCGCGCCCGCGTCGGAACACATCGCCACCTGGATCGCCGGCGGCGGTTTTGCCCACGGCATCGCGCCGGCGCTGATCCTGGCGCAGGTCGACGCGGCGCTCGCCGCCTGCGAAAGCGAAGGGCGCGACGCCCTGCGCCTGATCGACATCCGCCACGCCGACAGCACCCCGTCCACGGCGCGGGACTGGTCCGAGCAAATCATCCGCGCGCTCGACCGCGGCTGGATCCGCCTCGTCGCCTTTCCGGTGGTGCGCTTCAACGAGCTCCGGCTGCACGACGAATGCCCGCTGCGCCTGAAGTTCGACGCCGACGGCGAGTGGCTGCCGGCGGGACGTTTCATGCCGCAGGCCGAACGCCTGCAGCTCACCGGCCGGCTCGACCTGGCCGCGGTCGCGCTGGGACTCGACGCGCTCGACGCCCAGCCCGATCTGCCCGGCCTGGCCATCAACTTTTCGGCGCATTCGCTGCAAAGACCCGCGTTCCGCGGCGAACTGCTGGCGCTGCTCGCGGCGCACCGCTCGGCCTCGCGCCTGTGGCTGGAAATCGCCGAATCCGGCGCGCTGGTGCATTTCGACGCCTTCCGCGAACTGTGCCGCGACTTGAAGCCGGTCGGCTGCCGCATCGGCATCGAACACTTCGGCCACCGTTTCAGCGAAATCGGCCGCCTGTACGACGTGGGCATCGATTACCTCAAGGTCGATTCGATCTTCGTGCGCGAACTCGACACCCAGCTCGGCAACCAGACCTTCCTGAAAGGCCTGGCGGCGATCGCCAGGAACATCGGCATCATCGTCATCGCCGAAGGCGTGAGCAACGAACGCGAACTGGCCGCGCTGAAAGACGCCGGATTCGACGCGGCCACCGGCCCGCACATCCGCGGCTTCACCGCGCCGCCGCGCGCGTGAGGGTCAAAGGACGGAAGACAGAGGACAGAAGACAGTAATATTTGCGAGCGCGAAGCGCCCGGTAACTGAACTGTCCTCCGTCCTCTGTCCTCTGAGAACCTGTTTACGATCTTTTCCGGGAGCGCGGCAGGGCCATTGCACTCTGTGGCGTCGTTGGCGTCGTGGTGATTTTCCTGGGGCGCGAGTCTTCGGCCCGCCTTGGCATTGGCGCACCCCGTAGGGCGGGAAAGCGCAGCGCCTCCCGCCGGTCGTTCTCTCCGGCGGCGCAGCCGCCGCTTCTATTATTCGGCGGCCCTTAAATCGTGCGGCGCGTTGCGCCGTGAAAAGGACCGGCGGGAGGCGCTGCGCTTTCCGCCCTACCGAACCGTCACTGTTTTCACGCACACCGGGCGACTTTACGTTCAAGAGAAGATCGTGAACAGGTTCTGAACCCCCGCCCCGTCGTCCCGGCGAAAGCCGGGACCCCGTGCGTACCTCAAATTCCTGGATTCCGGCTTACGCCGGAATGACGGCTTGAGGAAGGCTTGCGGGCTGTCTTCTGTCATGAAAGCCTCTCTCCGAGCCACCTCTGGGAGCGCGGGGCACCCGCCCCGCAACAGCGGCGGCAGTGTCATGGCGCGGGTCAAAAGCGGGGCTGGTGCCCCGCGCTCCCAGAGAAAATCGCAAACAGGTTCTAACGGTATCGGCTCGGGATTCAGGCGTCGTCCCGGTAGTTCAGCAGCCTCTCGCAGTAGCGCGCGATCAGGTCGATTTCCAGATTGACCCGGCGGCCGGCTTGCAGGCCGCCGAGCGTGGTGGCTTCGAGCGTGTGCGGAATCAGGTTGATCGAAAAGCGCGCGCCGTCGACCGAATTGGTCGTCAGGCTGACGCCGTCGACGGCGATCGATCCCTTGCGCGCAATGTACCTGGCGAGCGCCTCGGGCGCGCGAATCTCCAGCAGGCGGTTGTCGCCGACGGGATCGAAGCGCAGCACCTCGCCAACGCCGTCGACGTGCCCGGAAACGAGATGCCCGCCGAGCAGGTCGGCCAGGCGGAGCGCCTTTTCCAGGTTGATCGGGCCGGGGGCGTCGAGACCCACCGTGCAGGACAGGGTTTCAGGGGAAACGTCGGCGCAAAAGCAAGGGCCGCGCTTGTCGACGACGGTCAGGCAGACGCCGCCGCAGGCAATCGAATCGCCGACGGCGACGTCGTCGATGCCGAGACCGCCGGCGTCGACCGTGAGACGCACCGCCGGCGTCCCGTCGTTGCGCGGACTGAGCCGGGTGATTTGCCCGACAGCGGCAATGATTCCAGAGAACATGGCGAGGATCGGTCGAATGGAAAGGAGTGGCATTCTAGCACGCCGGCCGCATGTCCTTTCGGATGGCCGGCGACCGCGCGGGGCGGGAAAAGCTGTTACCGGCGGATGCGATCCGCCGGTCGCGGTCTTCAGAGCTTTTTTGTCGAGGTTCATTTCATTCACCCCGGCCTATGCGTACTTCAGTGCATCAGGGACTGGATGACTTCCCGCGGCAGCCCCGTGGCCTGGACGATCACATCCACTGGCTGATCGAGGTCGAGCAGCTTGCGGGCCACCGAGAGCATCGCTTCTTCCCGCCCCCGCTGTTCTGCCCCATGCACCTGCGCGGAGATGTCGCGCCGCAGCATCTCCCTTGAGTCGGCCAGCATCCGCGTCCGTTCGTCTTCCGAGAGCGTGAGCAGCTTGACCACCGCTTTCTTTACCTGCGGATTCTTTTCGGCGAGCATTTCCAGTTCCTCCTTCTCATGCGCGGACAGGAATTTCATCCAGTCCCACAGGGGCGTTCCGTCTTCGTCCCGCGGCAGTTTCGGCAGTTCAAGCGTATTGACCTCCAGCAAGTCGGTGAATTCCGAGCCGGTCTGTCGATCGTACAGGCGATAGCGATTCCGGTAGCTTGCATTCTCGGGCACCAGCACGTAGTTGGCAATGAGGATACAGATCGACCGCTTGATCGACCAGTATTCGTCTCCGGGGCCGATCTGTTCATTGACCATCCGGGTCAGGTAAAACACCATGCGTTCGCGTATCTGCGGCTGGTCGCAGATTTGAATCTCGACATCCACCAACTTGCCCGAGCGCATCTTGACCTTGACGTCCAGGATACCGAGCTTGTCTTGCGGATGCTCGCGGACGAGATGGGGATCGATGAGGGTGACTTCCTCGTAGTCCTCGGCGGGCAGGTCGAGGGCGGCCTGGAGGAAGGCCGTCAGGATGTCGATGTCCCGTCCGTCGCCGAAGATCATCTTGAAAATCGCGTCGTTGCGAGCGGTATAGGCCAGCCGGGTCATGGGGGCATTATACCGCGCCGTACCGCGCGGGTAAGCGGCGAAAAACCCGACTGGACCCAGTCCGCCACGTCGGGCGGCGGCGCGACCGGCACGGCGACCCTCGCGTACACCGCGCCGGCGCCTCCTTGCAACTGGCCAGTGAATTCCCGATGAAGCCAGCCCGCGGCCTCCCGCCCGAAGCGTCGAAGGCGGGAGGCCAAATAACGCCAAAGTTTGCCGAACCGAGGCCGTTACA
>JAISQQ010000018.1 GCA_031274075.1 Accumulibacter sp. | reverse complement strand
CAAGTCGATTCATGGAGAGAGTGCGATGGCCCTGGTCGCCGGGACGGCGGGGTTTCCACGGTGCTACACTGTCTGGATTTTCTGGCGACGCTTGCCGCCGAATACCCGGTTTTCATCGAAAACCGACTTGAAACAATCACAGCGGAACAGAGGACAAGGAATATGTTGAACAGCATTCGTTTGGGAAAGGCGCTGGTCGCGGCCTTGATCGCGGCATTTCTGTCGACCGGCGCTGGCGCGCAGGCCTGGCCGACGCAGCCGGTTCGTTTCGTCGTGCCGACGACGGCGGGGAGCTCGGTCGATATCGTGGCGCGGCTGGTCGGCGAAAAGCTCGGCGGCATGATCGGCCAGACGGTCATCGTCGACAACAAGGGCGGCGCCGGCGGCACGATCGGCGCGGACGCCGTGGCCAAGGCGCGCGACGGGCATACCTTCCTGCTCGGCTACAACGGGCCGATCACCGTGGCGCCGTCCTTGTTTCCCAGGCTGCCGTACGACCCGCGGCGCGATCTGGCGCCGATCATCCTGGCCGTGACCCAGCCCAACGTGCTGGCCGCGCGCGCCGATCTCGGGGTCGATTCGGTCAAGGATCTGGTGGCCCTGGCCAGGAGCCGGCCGGGCGAGATCGACTACGCCTCGGTCGGCAACGGCTCGCTGTCGCATCTGGCCATGGAATTGCTCAAGATGAAGAGCGGGGTATCCCTGCTGCATATTCCGTATACCGGCGGGCCGGCGGCGTCGCTGGCCCTGGGACGCGGCGACGTGCAGGTGTTGTTCGCCGCCCTGTCCAACGTGCAGCCCTTGCTGCGCGACGGCAAGGTCAAGCTGCTGGCGGTGTCGAACGCCAGGCGCTCGGCCGCGCTGCCGGATCTGCCGACGGTCGCGGAGGAAGGCTACCCCGGATTCGACGCGACGACGTGGAACGGTTTCCTGGCCCCGGCGGCGACGCCGAAGGAGGTGGTGCAACGCTTGAACGAGGCCATCGGCCAGGTCTTGCAACTGCCCGAGGTCAAGCAGAAATTGCTGGCCGGCGGGGCGGAAGTCGCGGGCGGCACGCCCGAGCAGTTCGGCGAACTGCTCAAGAACGAGACGGCGGCCTGGACCGCGGTGATCGAGCGTTCCGGCATCAAGCCGGAGTGACGGCGCTCCTGGGGTAAAAAAAACAGGAAACGGGTTTCCGGCGAGAGCGGCAGGTTCCGAAAGGAGCCTGCCGTTTTTTTTCGCCCGCGCATCGAGGCGGGAGGGGGGGCGGCGCGCCGTTTGCCGCGCCGCCCCCCTTTTTTCAAGCGCCGTAATAAATCACTCCAGGCAAATTTTGTGACCCCTTGTTTCTTCAAGGGAATTTTTTTGGGTGTTGTTTTGTTGGGAAGCGCTTTAAGTCTCTGTAGCCATTGGTAAAAAAGCCTTGCCATGTCCGGCGATTTGATATAAAAGTGCACTTTAGTGGGGCATAGGTTCAATGTTGGTTTATATTAGTGCAATATAGTGGTAGGAAAGTGTGGGTGGAAGTGTGGTTTTTTCCACATGGGCAGGAGCCAGGATTCGATGTTTCAAGGAGCGACAGAGCTGAGTCTCGACCTCAAGGGGCGGCTGGCCATACCGGCGCGGCACCGGGAGGCGCTCGTTTCCGCTTCCGGCGGACAGCTCGTGCTGACCGCTCATCCCGATCATTGCCTGCTCCTCTACCCGGCGTCCGCGTGGGAACCGATCCGGGCCAAGGTGCTGGCGGTGTCCAGTCTCGACAAGCGCTCGGCGAGCTACCAGCGCCTGCTGGTCGGCTACGCCAACGACGAGACCCTGGATTCCACCGGCCGGCTGTTGATCTCCCCGGCCTTGCGCAAGTTCGCCCAGTTGGAAAAGCAGGTCTGGCTGATCGGCCAGGGCTCGCATTTCGAGATCTGGTCGGATGCCGGCTGGCAGCGGCAGCAGGAAGCCTTCCTGGGCATGGCCGACGAGCCGCTGCCGCCCGGACTCGAGGATCTGGCGCTGTGAGCACGGCGGCGAACTCGATTCCGGCGCATCGGACCGTGCTCTTGCGAGAAGCGGTCGAGGCGCTCGCGGTCAAGTCTTCGGGCCGCTACGTGGACGCGACCTTCGGGCGCGGCGGCCATTCGCGGGCGATCCTCGAACGCCTGGGGCCGGACGGACGCCTGCTGGCGCTCGACCGGGATCCGCAAGCCATTGCCGAGGCGCGGCGCGTCGAGGATCGGCGCTTCACGGCGCTGCACCGGCCGTTCGCCGAACTGGCGGCGGCGCTGCGGGAATGCGGTTTTACCGCCGTCGACGGCGTGCTGCTGGACCTCGGCGTGTCGTCGCCGCAGCTCGACGACGCTACGCGCGGCTTCAGTTTTCGTTTCGATGCGCCGCTGGACATGCGCATGGATCCCACGCGGGGAGAGACCGCCGCCTCGTTTCTGGCGACGGCGGATGTGCAGGAACTTACGGAGGTGATCAGAAATTATGGCGAAGAACGGTTTGCTTTCCAGATTGCAAAGAAGATTGTGGCTGCTCGGAGCGAGCGGCCTTTCACCAGCACCCGCCAGCTCGCCGCGCTCGTACGCGAAACCGTGCGCACCCGTGAGCCTGGCCAGGATGCGGCGACGCGCACCTTTCAAGCTCTACGGATTCAAGTTAACCAGGAACTTGACCAGCTTGCGCTAGCGCTGCCGCAGGCCCTGGACGCGCTGGACGGCGGCGGCCGGCTGGTGGTGATCAGTTTCCATTCGCTCGAAGACCGCGTCGTCAAGCGTTTCATGCGTGAGCAGTCGAGCGACGAACTGCCGAAACGCCTGCCCCTGCGTTTCGCCGAACTGCCGCCCCCGCGCTTGCGCCGGATCGGCCGGCGGGTGAAGGCGGGCGACGACGAAGTGGCGGCCAATCCGCGCGCGCGCAGCGCCGTGATGCGCGTCGCCGAGCGGCTGGCCGGCGGCGCGGAACGGAAGGCGGCGTGAGATGGCTCGCCTGATCAACGCCGCGCTGCTGCTGGCCGTCCTGGTCTGTGCCCTGGGCGTAGTCACCTCCCGGCACCAGGCGCGCAAACTCTTCCAGGCGATGGAATCCGAGCAGGAACGCGCCCGCCAGCTCGAGGTCGAGTTCGGCCAGTTGCAACTGGAACTGAAGACCTGCGCGGACCTGCCGCGCATCGAGAAGACCGCGCGCGAGGAGTTGAAGATGCGCATGCCGGAAGCGGCCCGGATACTCACCGCCGCGCCGGGGGGTGAACGATGAGGACGATGAATTTGGGCGGCGCGCGCGCGCATAAATTCGCCGAAAGCCCGGTGCTCAAGCTGCGCCTGCCGGCCTGGCGTTCCCGCCTGGCGGCCTTGTTGATCCTGGTCTCTTTCGTGGTGCTGATCGGGCGCTCGTTCTATCTGCAAGTGTTGAACAACGACTTCCTGCAAAAGAAAGGCGAATCGCGCTACCGCCAGGATATCGAGATTTTCGCCTCGCGCGGCCGGATTTCCGACCGCAACGGCGAGGTGCTGGCGGTGTCCACGCCGATGAAGTCGATCTGGGCGATTCCGGCCAACGCCCCGGTCGAGACCCTGGTCACGCCTCCGGCCAAGCCCCCGGCCAAGGCCCTGCTGACCCCCGAACAGGTGCGCCAGCTGGCCGGACTGCTCGAAATGGACGACAAGGAACTCGAGCGCCGGCTGGCCAGCGACAAGCCCCTGGTCTATCTGAAGCGCCAGTTGCCGCCGGAAATCGGCGACAAGGTGGCGGCCTTGAAGTTTCCCGGCATCGGCCAGGACCGCGAATACCGCCGCTACTACCCGACCAGCGAGACCACCGCGCACGTCGTCGGCTTCACCGACATCGACGGCAAGGGGCAGGAGGGCGTCGAACTGGCGTTCCAGGAGCAGCTTCTCGGCCGTCCCGGCAACCGTTCGGTGATCAAGGATCTGCGCGGGCAGATCGTCGAGGACGTAGACTCGATCCGCCTGCCGCGCGACGGCAAGGACATCCATCTGGCGCTCGACTCGAAGATCCAGTACATCGCCTACAGCCAGCTCAAGCGGGCGGTCGACGAATTCAAGGCCAGGGCCGGCGGCGTGGTGGTGGTCGATAGCTGGACCGGCGAAATCCTGGCGCTGGCCAACTGGCCCAGCTACAACCCGAACAACCGCGAGCAATTGAAGGGCGCGCAACTGCGCACCCGGGCGCTGACCGACACCTACGAACCGGGGTCGGTGATGAAGCCGTTTACCGCGGCGCTGGCGCTGGAAACCAGCAAGGTGCGCTTCGACACGGTGATCGACTGCGCCGCGGGCCGCCTGACCATCGGCACGGCGACCATCTCCGATTCGCACCGGAACGGCCCGCTGACCGTCGCGCAGGTGATCCAGAAGTCGTCCAACGTCGGCACGGCGAAGATCGCCGCGCTGCTGACGCCGCAAGAGATGTGGAACATGTATGAAGCCATCGGGCTGGGACAGGCGCCGGGGCTGGGTTTCCCCGGCGAGGTCGCGGGTCGCCTGCGGCCGTGGAAGTCCTGGCGGCCGATCGAGCAGGCCACCATGTCCTACGGCCACGGCCTGTCGGTATCGCTGATGCAGCTCGCGCGCGCCTACACCGTCTTCGCCCGCGACGGCGACATCATTCCCTTGACGCTGACCCGTTCCGACGGCGCGCCGGCGCGCGCCCGGCGGGTATTCAGCCCGCAGACCGCGCGCGAAGTGCGGGCGATGCTGGAAATGGCCGCGCAGCCGGGCGGCACGGCGCCCAGGGCGCGGGTGCCGGGCTACCGCGTCGCCGGCAAGACCGGCACCGCGAACAAGGTCGAGGGCGGCCAGTACGTGAAGAAATACGTGGCCTCGTTCGTCGGCTTCGCGCCAGTCTCCGATCCGCGGCTGGTAGTCGCGGTGATGATCGACGAGCCGAGCCAGGGCGCGTATTACGGCGGCGACATCGCCGGCCCGGTCTTTTCCCGGGTGATGGGCGGGGCCTTGCGCACGCTCGGCGTTCCCCCGGACGCGCCGGTGGTGCAGGCGGCCGCCGGCGACGACGCCGCGCAACGGGAAAGACTATGAGCGCGGCGCCGATTTTTGCCGAGGCGTCGACGATCCTGCGCGATCTGGCGGCGCAGGGCGCGCAGGCGCAAGGCGTCGCCGACGACAGCCGGCGTGTGCGTCCCGGCGACCTGTTCATGGCTTTCCCTGGCGATCTTGCCGACGGGCGCGAGCATATCCCGGAGGCCATCGCGCGCGGCGCCGCCGCCGTCGTCTGGCAGCGCGGCGGCGATTTTGCCTGGCGCGACGAGTGGCGTCTCCCGAATCTCGGCGCTACGCGCCTGCGTCCGCTCTGCGGGCCGCTCTCGCACGCCGTCTCCGGCCATCCGAGCGAACGCCTGTCGCTGATCGCGATCACCGGAACCAACGGCAAGACGAGCGTCGGCCAATGGCTGGCCCGCCTGCATCCGCGCCGCTGCGCGCTGATCGGCACGCTCGGCGCGGGATTCCCCGGTGAGCTGGCGGAAACCGGCTTTACCACGCCGGAGGCGGCGGCGCTGGCCCGTTGCCTCGCGGATTTCGCGGCGGACGGCGCGCAGGCCTGCGCGCTGGAAGCGAGCTCGATCGGCATCGAGGAACAGCGCCTCGACGGGGCGCGGGTCGACGTGGCGGTGTTTACCAACCTGACGCGCGATCACCTCGATTACCACCGCTCGATGGAAGACTACGCGGCCGCCAAGGAACGGCTGTTCCGCTGGCCGCGCCTGCGCCTGGCGGTGATCAACGCGGACGACGACTACGGACGCGAATTGATGTTGCGCACCTCGGCCAGCCGCGTGCTCGGCTACACGCGGCAGGCCGCTTTCGCCGACCGCCCGGGAATCGTGCGCGCCGACGCCGTCGAGGAAACGCCCGGCGGCCTGCGCTTCGTCCTGGCCGCGCCGACTGGCCGCGCGCGCGTCGAAACGCGCCTCTTCGGGCGTTTCAACGTCGCCAACCTGCTGGCCGTCGCCGCCGTGCTGATCGACGCCGGCCTGACGCCGGCCGAGGTGGCCGAAGGTTTCGCCGATTTGCCGCCGCCGCCGGGACGCCTCGAAGCGATCGGCGGCCAAGGCGAGCCGCTGCTGGTCGTCGACTACGCGCACACGCCGGACGCGCTGGAAAACGTCCTGGACACGCTGCGCGGCACCGCGGCGGCGCGCGGCGGGCGGCTGGTCGCCGTGTTCGGCTGCGGCGGCGACCGCGACCGCGGCAAGCGTCCGCTGATGGGCGAAATCGCCCGGCGGCTGGCGAACCGGGTGGTGCTCACCAGCGACAACCCGCGCGGCGAGGACCCGGCGGCCATCCTGGCCGAGATACAGGCCGGGATGCAGGCCGGGATGCGGGCCGCCGCGCCGGACGCCGAAGTCATCGCGGATCGCGCCGCGGCGATCCGCCAGACGGTGGCCGCCGCCGCCGCCGCCGATGTGGTGCTGCTGGCCGGAAAAGGGCACGAAGCCTGCCAGGAAATCGCCGGCGCGCGGCGTCCGTTTTCGGATGTCGATGAGGCCAGGGGCGCGTTGGCCGCTTGGCGGGAGAAACAACAATGAGCGCGCGCATGGATCTGGCGGACGCCGCGCGGGCGATGTCGGGAAGCGTGGAAGGCGCTGGCGTGGCCTTCGCGGCCTTCGCGGGCGTTTCGACCGACAGCCGCGCCTTGCGGCCCGGCGAGTTGTTCGTCGCCCTGCGCGGCAAGCGCTTCGACGGACACGAGTTCATCGAAGCGGCATGCGAGTGCGGCGCGGCGGCGGCGGTGGTCGACGCCGCCGGGGCCGAGGCCTCGCGCGTCGCCGCCGGCAAGCTGCCGCTCGTCGTGGTCGCCGACACGCGCCTCGCGCTGGGCGATCTCGCCGCCTGCTGGCGGGCGCGCTTCACCCTGCCGCTGATCGGCGTCACCGGCAGCAACGGCAAGACGACCAACAAGGAAATGATCACCAGCATCCTGAAGGCGGCGTTCGGCGAAGGCGCGGTGCTGGCCACGAACGGCAACCTGAACAACGACATCGGCCTGCCGCTCACCCTGCTCGGGCTGGACGGCGGGCATCGCGCGGCGGTGGTCGAGATGGGCATGAACCATCCCGGCGAAATCGCCTATCTCGCCGCCATCGGCCGTCCCACGGTGGCGCTGGTGACCAACGCCCAGCGCGCCCACCTCGAAGGCATGGGCACCCTGGACGTGATCGCCGCCGAGAAGGGCGGCATCTTCTCCGGGCTGGACCGGGACGGCGTGGCGGTGTTCAACGCCGACGACCCGTGGGCCGATTTGTGGCGTGCGCAGAGCGCGCACTGCCGGCGGCGCTGTTTTTCGCTGGGGGGAGAGGCGGAAGTGAGCGGCCAATGCCAGACGCATGGCCTGGAGAACCGCGTGAGCATCGCCGCCGACGGCGAGCGGATCGAGGTCGATCTGGCGCTGCCCGGCGTGCACAACGCCCGCAACGCGCTCGGCGCGGCGGCGGCGGCGCTGGCGGCGGGCGTGCCGCTGGCGGCGGTGCGCCAGGGGCTGGCCGATTTCCGCGGCATCCGCGGGCGCCTGCAGCGCCGCGCCGGACGGCACGGCGCGCTGGTGCTCGACGACACCTACAACGCCAATCCGGATTCGGTGCGCGCCGGCATCGACGTGCTGGCGGCGACCATCGGGCGCAAGATCCTGGTGCTCGGCGACATGGGCGAGATCGGCGAGATGACCGGCCAGTTCCACGACGAGATCGGCGGCTACGCCAAGAGCCAGGGCATCGACCGGCTGCTGGCGTTCGGCGAGTCGAGCGCCCTGGCGGCCTTGAATTTCGGCGTCGGCGGCGAGCATTTCCGGAAATTCGAGGATCTCGCCGCCGCGCTGCTCGCGGAACTGGCGCCCGAGTCGATCGTGCTGGTCAAGGGCTCGCGCTTCATGCGCATGGAGCGGGTGATCGACGCCATCACCGCGCAGGAAGGGGAGGGGCCGTCATGCTGCTGACGCTGGCGCAATGGCTGGCGCAGGACGTGCGCGGATTCGGCGTGATCAACTACATCACGCTGCGCACCGTGCTGGCGACGATGACCGCGCTGGTCATTTCCTTCATCGCCGGCCCGCGCGTGATCCGCTGGCTGGCGGCCAAGAAGATCGGGCAGGCGGTGCGCCAGTACGGGCCGCAGACGCACCTCGCCAAGTCGGGCACGCCGACCATGGGCGGGGTGCTGATCCTGATCTCGATCGGCGTTACCACGCTGCTCTGGGGCGACCTCGGCAACCGCTACGTGTGGGTGGTGCTGGTGGTCACGCTGGGCTACGGTGCCATCGGCTGGTACGACGACTGGAAAAAGGTCGTCGACCGCGATCCGGCGGGGCTGCCCGGACGCTGGAAATATTTCTGGCAATCGGTGCTCGGCCTGATGGTGGCGGTGTATCTCGCCTTCTCCTCGACGGCGCCGGCGCAGATGCAACTGATCGTGCCCTTCTTCAAGACGGTTTCCTACCCGCTGGGCGCGGTCGGCTTCATCGTCCTGACCTACCTGGTGATCGTCGGCACCAGCAACGCGGTGAACCTGACCGACGGACTCGACGGGCTGGCGATCATGCCGGCGGTGATGATCGCCGCAGCGCTGGCCGTCTTCGCCTACGTCGCCGGCAGTTCGGTCTTCTCCCGCTACCTGCTGCTGCCCTACATCCCGGGGGCCGGCGAACTGGCGGTGTTCCTCGGCGCGATGGTCGGCGCGGGGCTGGGCTTCCTGTGGTTCAACGTCTATCCCGCCGAGGTGTTCATGGGCGACGTCGGCGCGCTGGCCCTCGGCGCGGCGCTCGGCACCGTGGCGGTGATCGTGCGCCAGGAAATCGTGCTGGCGATCATGGGCGGCGTGTTCGTCGCCGAAACCCTGTCGGTCGCGGCGCAGGTGCTCTATTTCAGGCACAGCGGCGGCAAGCGCATCTTCCGCATGGCGCCGCTGCACCACCACTACGAACTCGGCGGCTGGAAGGAAACGCAGGTCGTCGTCCGCTTCTGGATCATCACCATCATGCTGGTGCTGGCCGGCCTATCCACACTCAAGATCCGCTGATGACCCAGGAATTCCACGAATTCTCCGCTAAAAACGCGCTGGTGCTCGGGCTTGGCGAGAGCGGCCTGGCGATGGCCAAATGGCTGGCGCGCGAGGGCGCCGCGCCGCGCGTCGCCGACAGCCGCGAATCGCCGCCCAAGGCCGAAGCGCTGCGCGCCGCGCTGCCGGACGCGGAAATCGTCGCCGGCGCGTTTACCGACGCGGCGTTTTCCGGCGTCGATCTGATCGCCATTTCGCCCGGCGTGCCGGTGCAGACGCCGCAGGTCCAGGCGGCCATCGCGCGCGGCGTGCCGGTTCTCTCCGAGATCGAACTGTTCGCCCGCGGCGTCCGCCGGTACGCGCCGCGAAGCCGGGTGATCGCCATCACCGGCAGCAACGGCAAGACGACGACCACCGCGCTGACCGCGCATCTGCTCAACGCCGCGGGCATCCCGGCGACGGCCTGCGGCAACATCTCGCCGTCGGCGCTCGACGCGCTGATGGCCGCGCTCGACGCCGGTTCGCCGCCCGCAGCCTGGGTGCTCGAACTTTCCAGCTTCCAGCTCGAAACGACGCATACGCTGGACGCCGACGCGGCGGCGCTGCTCAACGTCAGCGAAGACCATCTCGACCGCTACGCCGACATGGACGGCTACGCCCGCGCCAAGGCGCGTATCTTTGCCCATCCCGACACCGTGCGGGTGCTCAACGGCGACGACGAGTACAGCATGATTTTCGGTGCTTGCGCCCCCGGTCTTTCGCCCGATCGCCTCGGCGCGGAACTTCTCCCGGTGCTGGCGCTGGCGATGGAGAATCCCCGCGTCGTCACCTTCGGGCTTCGTCCGCCGCGCCGCGCGGCGCATTACGGCATCGATGACGGCGCCATCCATCTTGGCGGCGAGCGCCTGGCCGGCCTCGACGAACTGCCGCTCACGGGCCTGCACAACGCGGCCAACGTCATGGCCGCGCTGGCGCTGTGCCAGGCCATCGGCGTCACGGCGGAAAAAGTGCTGCCCGCGCTCAGGGAATTCAAGGGTCTCGCGCATCGCGTCGAACTCATCGCCGAGATCGGCGGCGTCTCCTACTACGACGATTCCAAGGGCACCAACGTCGGCGCGACGCTGGCCGCGGTGCGCGGCCTGGGGCGCAAGCTGGCGCTGATCCTGGGCGGCGAGGGCAAGGGGCAGGACTTCTCGCCGCTCAAGCCGGCGCTGGCCGAACACGCCCGCGCGGTGGCGCTGATCGGGCGCGACGCGCCGCTGATCGCCCGCGCCATCGACGGCTGCGGCGCGGCGACGCGCCATTGCGCCGATCTGGAAGACGCCGTGCGCTGGTGCGCGTCCGTGGCGCGGCCGGGCGACGCGGTGCTGCTCTCGCCGGCCTGCGCCAGCTTCGACATGTTCCGCGACTACGCGCACCGCGCCGAAGTGTTCGCCAGCCTGGTGCGCGTCCTGCGGGAAGAGGCGCGCTGATGCCGCCCGCCTTCGACCTGCGCCGTCCGCCTTCCGAGGTCGATCCGACCCTGTTGTGGAGCGGCCTGATCCTGCTCCTGCTGGGCATGGTGATGGTGTACTCGGCGTCGATCGCCATCGCCGAGGGCAGCAGGCACACCGGCAACCATCCCGCGTATTACCTGGTCCGCCACGGCGTCTTCCTGTCCATCGGGCTGATCGCCGGCGCGCTGGCCTTCCAGTTGCCGATGCAGACCTGGCAGAAGATATCGCCGTGGCTGTTCGTCGCCGGTTTCGTGCTGCTGACGCTGGTGCTGATCCCCGGCATCGGGCACAAGGTGAATTATTCGCGCCGCTGGCTGTCGCTGGGCATCGCCAACCTGCAGCCGTCGGAAGTGGTGAAGCTGTTCGCCGTGCTCTACACCGCCGACTTCACGGTGCGCAAGATGCCGTACATGCACGACTTGAAAAAAGCCTTCCTGCCGATGGCCGCGGCGATGGTCGCGGTCGGCGTGCTGCTGCTCCTGGAACCCGACTTCGGCGCCTTCGTGGTGATCATCTCGATCGCCTTCGGCATTCTCTTCCTGGGCGGCATGCGCGCCCGCCTGTTCGCCGTGCTGATCGCCCTGCTGGCGGTGGTCTTCGCCGTGCTGATCGCCATCTCGCCCTACCGGCGCGCGCGCATCCTGATCGTCTGGGACCCGTGGTCGGACCCTTTCGGCACCGGCTATCAGCTCACGCACGCGCTGATGGCCTTCGGGCGCGGCGAACTGTTCGGCGTCGGCCTGGGCGCCAGCGTCGAGAAACTGTTCTACCTGACCGAGGCGCACACCGACTTCCTGTTCGCGATCATCGCCGAGGAGCTCGGCTTCGCCGGCGTGGTCACGGTCATCGTGCTGTTCGGCCTGATGGTGCAGCGCGCCTTCGCCATCGGCCGCCAGTGCGTCACGCTCGACCGGGTCTACCCGGCGCTGGTGGCGCAGGGCATCGGCATCTGGCTCGGCGTGCAGGGCTTCATCAACATGGGCATGAGCATGGGACTCTTGCCGCCCAAGGGCCTGACCCTGCCGCTGATGAGCTTCGGCGGCTCCGGCATCCTCGCCAACTGCCTGGCGCTGGCGATCCTGCTGCGGGTCGACTGGGAGAACAGGCAGCTCATGCGCGGAGCGAAACTATGAGCAAAACGCTCCTGCTCATGGCCGGCGGCACCGGCGGCCACGTCTTTCCGGGCCTGGCGGTCGCCGATCTGCTCAGGGAGCGCGGCTGGAAGGTCGTCTGGATGGGCAATCCGGACAGTTTCGAGGCGCGCGCGGCGCCGGCGCGCGGCTACGAGATGGCCTGGCTGCGCTTTGCCGCGCTGCGCGGCAAGGGGCTGCTGCGCAAGCTGCTGCTGCCGTTCAACCTGCTTTCCGGCTTCTGGCAGGCGCTCTGCGAGATTCGCCGCGTCCGGCCCGACGTGGTGCTCGGCATGGGCGGCTACGTCAGCTTTCCGGGGGGCATGATGGCCGCGCTGCTCGGGCGTCCGCTGCTGATCCACGAGCAGAACGCGATCGCCGGACTGGCCAACCGGGTGCTCGCCAGGGTCGCCGACGGTATCCTTTGCGGTTTTCCGGACGCCTTGCCGAAAGGCCGCTGGGTCGGCAATCCGGTGCGCGCGGAGATCGCCGCGCTGGCGCCGCCGGCGGCGCGCATGGCCCGCGGCGGCGCGCCGCGTTTGCGCCTGCTGGTGCTCGGCGGCAGTCTCGGGGCGGCGGCGATCAACGAGACGGTGCCCCAGGCGCTGGCGCTGATTCCCGAAGCGGAGCGCCCGGCGGTCGTCCACCAGGCCGGCGAAAGACATCTGGCGGCGCTCGAAGCCCGTTACGCGGCGGCCGGTGTGCGCGCCGACTGCGTCGCCTTCATCGAGGACATGGCCGGCGCCTACGCCTGGGCCGACCTGGCGCTGTGCCGGGCGGGCGCGCTGACCGTGGCCGAACTGGCGGCGGCGGGCGTGGCCAGCGTCCTGGTGCCGTTCCCGCACGCGGTGGACGACCACCAGACGGCCAACGCCAGGTTCCTGTCGGCGGCGGAGGCCGCTTTCCTGCTGCCGCAAAACGAGATGACGCCGGAAACGCTGGCGCGGATCAAGGACTTCACGCCCGCACAGTTGCTGCGCATGGCCGAACGCGCGCGCGCGCTGGCTAAACCCGAGGCGGCGGAGGCGGTGGCGCGCGCCTGCGAGGAAATGTGCGCAAGATGAGACACAAGATAAAGAACATCCACTTCGTCGGCATCGGCGGTTCCGGCATGAGCGGCATCGCCGAGGTGCTCTCGAACCTGGGTTTTTCGGTCAGCGGTTCGGATCTGGCCGACAACGCCACGACCCGCCGGCTGGCCGGGCTGGGGATTCGCGTGCTCACCGGCCACGCCGCGGAAAACGTCGGCGATGCCGACGCCGTGGTGATGTCGACTGCGGTCAAGGACGACAACCCCGAGGTGCTGGCGGCGCGCGCGCGCAAGATTCCGCTGGTGCCGCGCGCGCAGATGCTGTCCGAGCTGATGCGCCTGAAGCAGGGCATCGCCGTCGCCGGCACGCACGGCAAGACGACGACCACCAGCCTGGTGGCGTCGATCCTGGCCGCGGGCGGCATGGACCCGACCTTCGTCATCGGCGGCCGGCTCAACGCCGCCGGCGCCAACGCCCGGCTCGGCTCGGGCGATTTCCTGGTGGCCGAGGCCGACGAGTCGGACGCGTCCTTCCTCTACCTGTCGCCGGTGCTTTCGGTGGTCACCAACATCGACACCGACCACATGGAAACCTACGGGCAGGATTTCGGGCGGCTCAAGCAGGCCTTCGTCGATTTCCTGCAGCGGCTGCCGTTCTACGGCGTCGCCGTGCTCTGCGCCGACGATCCGCACGTGCGCGAGATCATGCCGCGGGTGTCCAAGCAGATCGTCAGCTACGGCCTGGACGAATCGGCCAACGTGCGCGCGGAGAACGTCCGGGTGATGGAAACGCGCATGCGGTTCGACTGCGTGCGCGCGAACGGCGTCGCCACGCGCTTTCCGGTGACGCTCAACCTGCCGGGCGCGCACAACGTGCGCAACGCGCTGGCGGCGATCGCCGTGGCCAGCGAACTGGGCGTCGGCGACGCGGTCATCGCCAAGGCGCTGGCCGAGTTCACCGGCGTCGGGCGGCGCTTCCAGCGCCACGGCGAGGTGGCCTTGCCCGCGGGCGGGAGCTTCACGCTGATCGACGACTACGGCCATCATCCGGCGGAGATGCGCGCCACGCTGGCCGCGGCGCGCGGCGCCTTCCCCGGGCGGCGGCTGCTGCTGGCCTTCCAGCCGCACCGCTATACGCGCACGCGCGATTGTTTCGAGGATTTCGTCGCCGTGCTCGGTTCGGTCGACGCGCTGGTCCTGGCGGAAGTCTATGCCGCCGGCGAAGCGCCGATCGTCGCCGCCGACGGGCGCGCCCTGGCGCGCGCGCTGCGCGTCGCCGGCCGCGTCGATCCGCTGTTCGTCGAAGACATCGCCGACATGCCGCGGACGATCCTGGACGCCGCCCGCGACGGCGACGTGGTGATCACCATGGGCGCCGGTTCGATCGGCGGAGTTCCCGGCGAATTGGCCCGGGGTGGAAATGGAAAGGGAGAGGGAAAGGGAATGAGAGAGGAGAGCGGCAATGCCTGACTTCGGAAAAGTGGCCGTGCTGTGCGGCGGCAAATCCCCCGAGCGCGAGGTTTCGCTGCTCAGCGGCGCGGGCGTGCTCGACGCCTTGCGGCGGCAGGGGATCGACGCGCACGCCTTCGATCCCGCGCAACGCGCGCTCGACGAGGTCAAGGCCTTCGAGCGCGTGTTCATCGCCCTGCATGGCCGCCACGGCGAGGATGGCACGCTCCAGGGCGCGCTGGAACTGATGGGCATCCCCTATACCGGCAGCGGCGTGATGGCCTCGGCGGTCGGCATGGACAAGTGGCGCACCAAGCTGCTGTGGCGTTCGATCGGCCTGCCGGTGCCGGACTTCGCGATGCTCGACGCGCACAGCGATTTCGCCGCGGTCGAGGCGCGGCTCGGCCTGCCGCTGTTCGTCAAGCCGGCGTGCGCGGGCTCGTCGATCGGGGTGAGCAAGGTGAACGAGCCTGGCCGCTTGCGCGAGGCCTACGAGGCGGCGGCGAAGCTCGACGCGCTGGTGCTCGCCGAACGCGGCGTCGTCGCCGGCGAATACACCGTCGCCATTCTCGGCGACGAGGTCTTGCCGATCATACGCATCGAGCCAGCCACGGATTTCTACGACTACGAGGCCAAGTACCTGCGCGACGACACCCGCTACCTGTGTCCCTGCGGCTTGCCCGAGGCGCGCGAGATCGAACTCCGGACGCAGGCGCTGGAAGCCTTTCGCATCCTCGGCTGCCGCGGCTGGGGACGGGTCGATTTTCTGATGGACGAACACGGAGGCGCGTATTTCCTGGAAGTCAACACCTCGCCGGGCATGACCGCCCACTCGCTGGTGCCGATGGCCGCGCGGGCGGTGGGCATGTCCTACGAACAATTGGCCGTGCGTATCCTGTCACTGGCGGCTCTGGGATGATCGATGTGGAACCGGCCGCGCTTGATGGAAGAGATCGCGGACCTGCTGTTTACGGCGGGTGTGGCGGCCTTGCTGGTGGCCGCGGCCATCGGCGCGGCGCGTTTGCCGCTGTTCCAGATCCGCGAGGTGGTGGTGCTCGGCGAATTGCGCGAGCTGCGGCGCGGCGAGATCGAGCGGGCGCTGTCCGGGAACCTGCGCGGCAATTTTTTCAGCGTCCGCCTGGAGACGCTCCGGAAATCGCTGGAACAGTTGCCTTGGGTGCGGCGCGCCGACCTGCGGCGGCAGTGGCCGGCGGGCATCGCGGTGAGCGTCGAGGAACACGTGCCGGTGGCGTTCTGGGGCAGGACGGGCGGGCAGATGGTGAACTCCTACGGCGAGATTTTCGTCGCCGGGGCCGGCGCGCCGCCGCCGGAAGCCTTGCCGCTGCTCGTCGGGCCGGCCAGCTTCGCGCCGGAATTGCTGGCCCATTACCGGCAGGCCGCCCGGCTGCTCGCAAGCATCGGACGCCGGGCGCGCGCGCTGAGCGCCTCGCCGCGCCTCGCGTTGCAGTTGAGACTGGACGACGGGACGATCGTCGAGCTCGGCCGCCAGCAGGCGAGGGCGACGATACGCGAACGCCTGGAGCGCTTCGCCGGCTTCTACCCGTGGATACTGACCGCGACCGGGAAGCGGCCGCAGGTCGTGGACATGCGTTACCCGAACGGATTCGCGCTGCGCGCGGCCGCGGCGGGCGGGAATGAGGGCAAAGGAGCGCCATGAGCAGGGAAAGCAAGGAAATCATCGTCGGCCTGGACATCGGCACGACCAAGGTCGTGGCTCTGGTGGCGGAGCTTACTCCCGACGACCGGCTCAACATCATCGGCATGGGCACGCAGGACTCGCGCGGGTTGAAAAAGGGCGTCGTGGTCAACATCGAGGATACCGTGGCGACGATCTCGCGCGTGATCCAGGAAGTCGAGCTGATGGCCGACTGCCAGGTCAAGGACGTCTATACGGGCATCGCCGGCAAGCATATCCGCAGCTTCAACTCCAACGGCATGGTGGCGATCAAGGACAAGGAAGTTACGCCGACCGACGTCGAGCGGGTTATCGAGACGGCGCGCGCGATGCCGATCCCGTCCGACCAGGAAATCCTGCACATCCTTACCCAGGAATTCATCATCGACGACCAGGACAGCATCCGCGAGCCGATCGGCCTGAGCGGCTTCCGCCTCGAAGTGAAGGTGCACATCGTCACCGGCGCGGTGTCGGCGGCGCAGAACATCGTCAAGTGCGTGCGCCGCTGCGGGCTGGAGGTCAACGATCTGGTGCTGCAGCCCTTGGCGTCGAGCTACGCCGTGCTTTCGGAGGACGAAAAGGATCTCGGCGTGTGCCTGGTCGACATCGGCGGCGGCACCACCGACCTGGCGGTGTGGACGCAGGGCGCGATCCGCCATACGAAAGTGATCCCGAACGCCGGCGACCATATTACCCGCGACATCGCCTTCATGCTGAAAATGCCGATGTGCGAGGCCGAGGACATCAAGCACAAGTTCGGCTGCGCGCTGTCCAATCTCGCCGATCCCGAGGAGGTGTTCGACGTCGCGGGCGTCGACGAGCAGCCGTCGCGCAAGCTGTCGCGCTCCGCGCTGGCCGACGTCATCCAGCCGCGCGTCGAGGAACTGTTCGAGATGACCCTGGCGGAACTGCGCCTTTTCGGCTTCGAGAAAGTGCTCTCGTCAGGCATCGTCCTGACCGGCGGCTCCTCGGTCATGCCCGGAATGATCGAGCTGGGCGAGGAGGTTTTCCACATGCCGGTGCGCATCGGCGTTCCCAAATACGCCGGCGCGCTGGCCAGCGTCATCCAGTCGCCGCGTTTCGCCACCTCCTACGGCCTGCTGCTGGAAGCGTGCGCGCAGAAAAAACGCGGGCAGAAGGTGCGTGAAACGAGCGACTGGAAACAGATTTACGAACGGATGCAGTTCTGGGTCAAGAAGAATTTTTAGGTGTTTTTTGATTTTTTGTAGAGGAGAGAGTAGCCATGTTTGAAATCATCGATAAAGAAGACGCCATCAACGATTTCGAGACCGTGATCAAGGTCATCGGCGTCGGCGGCGGCGGTGGCAACGCGGTCGACCACATGGTCCGCGAGGGCGTGAAGGGCGTCGAGTTCATCGTCGCCAACACCGACGCGCAAGCCCTCAAGCGCAGCCAGGTGCACACCCGGCTGCGCTTGGGCAAGACCGGGCTGGGCGCGGGCGCCAGGCCCGAGGTCGGGCGCGACGCGGCGATCGGCGAGCGCGAGCGCATCACCGAGGCGCTGAAGGGCGCGCACATGGTGTTCATCACCGCCGGCATGGGCGGCGGCACGGGCACCGGCGCGGCGCCGGTGGTCGCCGAGATCGCCCGCGAGATGGGCGTGCTGACCGTCGCCGTGGTGACCAGGCCGTTCACCTTCGAAGGGGGAAAACGCGCCAAGATCGCCGAGGCCGGCATCGCTGAATTGCAGAAACACGTCGATTCGCAGATCGTCGTGCTCAACGAAAAGCTGATGGACGTGCTCGGCGACGACGTGTCGGTGGATGAAGCGTTCAAGGCGGCCAACAACGTGCTGCGCAGCGCCGTCGGCGGCATCGCCGAGATCATCAACCTGCCGGGCCTGATCAACGTCGATTTCGAGGACGTGCGCACGGTGATGGGCGAAATGGGCGTGGCCATGATGGGATCGGCCTCCGCCTCGGGCGTCGACCGCGCGCGCCTCGCCGCCGAGCAGGCCGTCGCCTCGCCCTTGCTCGAAGGCGTCAACCTGTCCGGCGCCAAGGGCGTGCTGGTCAATATCACCTCGTCGCGCGACATGAAGCTGAAGGAGGTGAACGAAGTCATGAACACCGTGCGCGCGTTCGCCGCCGACGACGCGCACATCATCTTCGGCGCGGTCTACGACGACGGGATGGAAGACGAGCTGCGCGTGACGGTGATCGCCACGGGCCTGGGCCAGCCCCAGGCCAAGCGGACGCCCTTCGAGGTGATCAACACGCCCGTCGTGCAACAGGAGCGGGCCACAGGAACCGACGGCGGCTACGCCTTCGGCGTCAACATCGACTTCAAGGATCTCGACGTGCCGGCGGTGGTGCGCAAGGGACGCAGCGCCACCGCCGAAGCGCTGGTCAATGGCGGCGTCGATCGCGACGGCCCAATTCCGGCTTTCCTGCGCAAGCAGGCTGACTGACAGGAGACAGGAGGCGGAAGACAGGCCCCAGGGCGGAAAACGGCGCCGATTTCCTTGTTTTGGAAGGACGGCGCGGGGTCTTGCCTTTCACTCCTTGCTGGCACTTTCTCTCTCTGCAAGAAGGGGATTTGGCGGGCTGTGCTACAATCCGCCATTCCCCGTTTTTTTTCCCGCACATGCTCAAACAGCGCACGCTCAAATCGGTGATCCGGGCCTCCGGCGTCGGCCTGCATTCGGGCGTCAAGGTGAACATGGCGCTGCGTCCGGCGGCGCCGAACAGCGGCATCGTCTTCCGCCGCGTCGATCTCGATCCGGCAGTCGATTTGCCGGCCTCCGCCCTGATGGTGGGCGATACGCGCATGTGTTCGTGCCTCGAGCGCGACGGCGTCAAGGTCGGCACCATCGAGCACCTGATGTCGGCGCTGGCCGGCCTGGGCGTGGATAACGCCTACGTCGATCTCGACGCCGCCGAAGTGCCGATTCTCGACGGTTCGGCATCGCCCTTCGTGTTTCTCATCCAGTCGGCGGGCATCGAGGAACAGCATGCGGCAAAGAAATTCATCCGCGTCAAGCGCCGTATCGAGGTGCGCGAAAGCGACCGCGGCGGCGAACGCTGGGCGCGTTTCGATCCCCACGACGGCTATCGGCTGACTTTTTCCATCGTCTTCAAGCATCCGGCGATCGACCGCAGCGGCCAGCGGGCGAGCATCGATTTCGCCGAGCATTCGTACGTGCGCGAGATCGCGCGCGCGCGCACCTTCGGCTTCATGCAGGAAGTCGAGTGGCTGCACGAAAACGGCCTGGCGCAGGGCGGCGGGCTGGACAACGCGGTGGTGCTCGACGAATTCCGCGTGCTCAACGCCGACGGCCTGCGCTACGGCGACGAGTTCGTCAAGCACAAGCTGCTCGACGCGATCGGCGATCTCTATCTCCTGGGGCATCCCCTGCTGGCGGCGTTCACCGCGCACAAATCGGGACACGCGCTGAACAACCGGCTGGCGCGCGAGCTGCTGGCCCATCCCGACGCCTGGGAATACGTCGCCTTCGAAGACGCCTCGCGCGCGCCGCGCGCCGTCGTCCGCTGGCTGGCGCAGCCGGCGCACTGAGCCGCCGGCATGTGGCTGCTGCGCCTGCTGGGCATCCTGACCCTGCTGCTGGTCGGAGGCGGCGTGGCCGCGTACCTGCTGACCGGAAACCACAAGTACGTGTATTTTTCCTGGCGCGTATTCCGCTACGCGGTGATGGTGGCCCTGCTGGTTTTCGCCCTGCTGATCCTCGAACGCGTCGCGGTCATTCCGATCTAGGGGTCAGAGGACAGAAGACAGAGGACAGAGGACAGAGGACGGTTCAGCTACCGGGCGCTTTGCGCCCGCAAATAGGATTGTCTGCCGGCCTCTTGTTTTCCGGAATGGCTTGGGGTTCGCAAGCTCGCCCCAAGCTATGCGGGCTTGTTTTGAATGAAGGGGAAGGAGTGGATGGGAAATAATCAGGGCTATCGCATTTGACTTTTAGGAAGCAATCCGAGTAAAGAAGCGCGAAAATGAGGGAGGCGATCAGGAAATAATAGGGGACAGACCACGATTAATTCTCCGGGCTGTGGGACATGGCAAGGGACGAAAGGAAGAAAGAGATGACGCATCAAAGATTACCCAAAAATTTAATCGTGGTCTGTCCCCTATTATTTAGAGGGCTATTACGCCAGCGTGTTTTACGCCAGCTTTGCCGCGCTGGGATTGGACATCATCCCGGAAGATGTGAGCCATCAGGGGAAACTGGATATGGCCATCGAGTTCAATGACCAGATTTATCTCTTTGAATTCAAGGTGGTGGCGGAGGAAGCCGAGGACAGGGCGCTACAGCAGATCAAGGAGAAGAAATACGCCGACAAATACCGCGCGCAGAATCGGCCCATCCACCTGATGGGGGTGGAGTTCAGCAAGAAGGCGCGCAATGTGGTGGGGTTTATGGTGGAAAGCCTGGGGATTGCGGCTGGAGGATGAAGCTTGTTCTGAGGGAATAATCGTGGTCTGTCCTCTATTATTCCCGGTTTAACACTCAAGGAGAATAGAAATCATGGCTTTTGTAAACGAACGTCTCAGTGAAAGCACGAGCAACTGGGCACAGTACGGGATGCCGGAAATAAAAAAAAGTATTGTTGTTACCAGGTATGCTTCGCCCGGAACAGTCACGGTAGATCATGAGCGCAATATCTATCTCATATGCGTGGCGGAGCAAACGGAGGATCACCGCCCGACAGGACTGTCCGGTTGGGTATTTTCATGGCATGGACATCTACTTTGGGTGGAACAGGAGGCATTGTCACACTGGGGGGATCGCAACGGACCGGGGGGGGGTATAAAACGCATCACCCGTCTTGGCTCGATGGATGAAATGTTTGTGTATTTCAATCGTCCCAGGCAATTGCCGGATGAGTTAAAAAACCGGCGTGATGAAATTCTGAAAGACTTGTACGATGCCTTGCTGGCATACAAAGGTAGCGGGATTTTTTCAACTTACACCACCTATGAACTGACGCTTGACGTCGCTGAAGGAGTTTGAACATGAGCCATTTAACCGCGCAACCAAATAATAGGGGACAGACCACGATTAATTCTCCGGGCGGTGGGACATGGCAAGGGACGAAAGGAAGAAAGAGATGACGCATCAAAGAGTACCCCAAAATTTAATCATGGTCTGTCCCCTATTATTCGCCTTCATCGGCCTGGGCGCACATGGGGTTGTGTGGCGGCTACTGACGCTGATAATTGGGAGAAGATCAAGAACTTCATTAAGAGCCCGCCTAGGTTGGGGTGAGCAAAGCGAACCCCAACATTCCGGCATCAAGCGTAATAAGGGAGCTACAATCATTCACGCAAATAATAGCGCAAATAATAGGGGACAGACCACGATTAATTTCCGGAAGATAATAGGGGTCAGACCACGACTAAATTTTGGAATTAATCGTGGTTTGCCCCCTATTATCCCACGGCATTGACTCTCGGGCCCTCGCCGCCTGGTTCGTCAGCCAGTCCAGAAACAGGCGTATGCGCGGAGAAAGGGCGTTTTCCTTGCGAAAAATAGCCATATACGACTGCTTTGCCTTTACCATGTGGTCGAAAGGCGTGACGAGGGCGTTGGCTTGGATATCCGCCTGGACAAGGTTTTTACGCCCCAACGCAATGCCCAGGCCATTTTTCGCCGCGGCTATGGTCAACTCCATCCTGTCAAAGCTATAGCTGTTGTCCATGCGGATATCCCCCATGCCGGATTCCTTGGCCCAGTATTCCCATTCCGAGAAAAGCTGTGAGTTGTGCCATACGATGTTATCGTGGAGAAACAGGCAGTTCTTCAATGCCGCACGGCCCAATTCGTGCAGACGTTTCCGTCTGGCATATTCCGGGGAACAAACCGGCAACAGCCATTCATCGAGCAAAATGATGGAATCCGTGCCGGTATATGCTTTGGTACAGTAAAGAACGGCTATGTCTATATCTTCGGTTTCCATATCTATCAGATCGTTGCGGCACCGAAGGTGCAGGGAAATTTCCGGGCACTGTTCATAAAAGCTCTCCAGCCGCGGGGTCAGCCACATACCGCCAAACGACGGGGAGCAGTGGACAGTGAGTATTCCGTAATCGTGTATTTGGTCAATATGGCCTATCTCTCTGCGTAGCATGCCGAGGCGCGAAGACGCAATGTCGTACAGCAGTTGCCCTTCTTTCGTCAGGGTAAGCCTGCGGGGGTGGCGGAGGAAGAGGGAAAGACCCAGTTCATCTTCAAGCTGTTTGATACGCTGGCTGACGGCGCCTTGGGTGATGTTCATATCCGAGGCTGCCTTGGTAAAGCTCATGCCGTGTTCCACGACCGACATGAAATAGGGAAGCGTGGGCAGAAGAGTGAGAATTTTATCCCTTGGCATGACGTTTCCTTTTGATCTCGCACGGATCTATATTGTGGATTCCATGATTCAGCAAGCCATCGGACGTTCTTTTCGGATTAGCTGTTCTAATTCATCCAATAGAAATAATGGTTTGTTTATATATCGCAACATACCTATGATGCGTGGAGCGAGAAGAGTAGTATGAGAAGTAATACAACATCACAACACCGGGAGGGTAATACGATATCGGCTGCAAATACTTGGCAATGCAACACAACGTGTCCGCCAACCGCCTGTATGTACAGTCAGGTGTGTCTGGCGGGAAAAACCTGATACCTGTTCAAGCCCGAGGAGATGCTATCATGAAAGTTGGATGCCCGAAAGAAATCAAGGACAACGAAAATCGTGTAGGACTGACTCCAAATGCCGTTGGTTCCTATGTGGCCGCTGGTCATAGCGTATTCATCGAACAAGGGGCCGGACTGGGTTCAGCCCTTACCGATGCGGAGTATCTTGCCGCAGGCGCCAAAATTCTGCCTTCAGCGGATGCGGTTTGGGCTGAATCGGAAATGATCGTGAAAGTCAAGGAACCGCTTGCCATCGAATATCCAAAAATGCGGTCGGGCCAACTGGTGTATACGTATTTCCATTTTGCCGCCAATGAGCCTCTTACCAGAGCCTGCATCGAACGCAAGATTATAGCACTTGCCTATGAAACAGTGCAGGAAGGGAATGCGTTGCCCCTGCTCAAGCCCATGAGTGAAGTGGCGGGCCGCATGGCTTCCCTGATGGGGGCGTTTTATCTTGCCAAAAGCCAGGGCGGGCTTGGTCTTTTGCCTATGGGCGTGACCGGCGTGGCGCCGGCGCAGGTCGTTATTCTGGGCGGCGGTGTCGTTGGTACGAACGCGGCGCGCGTAGCCGCCGGTCTGGGCGCGGATGTAAGCATCCTTGACGTGAATTTGAACCGTCTTGAATATCTTGGCGAAATACTGCCAGCCAATGTTACCCCGCTGTTCAGCGATCCGGTTAGCGTTGAAGCGTGTCTGAAAAAAGCGGACATCGTCGTCGGCGCGGTTCTCATTCCCGGCGCAATCGCTCCCAAGCTGGTCAAAAAGTCGCATCTGTCCATGATGAAAGACGGATCGGTTATTGTGGACGTTGCCATTGACCAGGGCGGTTGCCTCGAAACCTCCAAAGCCACCACGCATAGCGACCCGGTTTTTGTCGTTGACGGTGTAGTGCATTATTGCGTGGCTAACATGCCCGGCGCATATGCCCGCACTTCCACCTTTGCCTTGAATAACGCAACCATCCGTTATGGCCTGATGCTCGCCAACAAAGGTCTGGAAAAAGCCTGTCGCGAAAATGAAGCCCTGAAACGCGGGCTGAATACGTACAAGGGCAGCATTACCTATCAGGCGGTTGCCGATGCCTTTGCGCTGACTGATCTCTATAAGTCGGCGGATGCTGTTCTCGGCTAGAGAGCGTAAACACCACGGCTTTTTTCCTTTGCCCGCTCGACGGCGGGCAAAGGCCATCCACGACGTTTTGACGGCGGGGTTTCAACGAGGCTGGAGAAAGCTTTGTTCCGTCCGGGAACAAGCTTGCCAGGACACGGAGAGTGGCGGGAACGGCGTATGCCTGTCGCTCAAAACCTTCCTTCGGGCGGGGTTCAAACCGGAATCGGTTTTACGCTGATGCACGGACCTGATACCTGAATCCCTGCCTCCGGGCATCGCGTCGACACGTCCGCCGAAAAATGTCGTACCCTTACGAGGTTTCACCGATTCAGGACAAATTTACCAAGGAGGAGTCATGTTGGAATCATTTGGCAAACTGGTAGGTACTTTGGATGGCATCGTATGGGGGCCGTTCGTACTGATTCCGCTGTTGTTCATCGTCGGGGTATTCCTCACTTTCGGCCTGCGCTTCCAGTCGTGGCGCAAGCTGCCGCACGCTCTCGCGGTGATGTGGCGGGGACGGCGCTCTCACCCCGGTCACGAGGGCGAGCTGTCGCCGTTCCGCGCCCTGATGACCTCCTTGGCGGCAACCATCGGCACCGGCAACATCGTCGGCGTGGCGACCGCCATCCTCATGGGCGGGCCGGGCGCGGTGTTCTGGATGTGGATGACCGCGGCCTTCGGCATGGCGACCAAGTTCTGCGAGGCGACGCTGGCGGTCAAGTACCGCGAAGTCACGCCGGACGGCAAATTCGTCGGCGGGCCGATGTACTACATCAAGAACGGCCTGGGTCCGAACTGGAAATGGCTGGCGACGCTCTTCGCGGTATTCGGCATGGTCGCCTCCTTCGGCATCGGCAACATGACCCAGGCCAACGCGATCACGGCGAACATCGTCAAGCTGGCCAGCGGTTACGACATCACCCTGTCGCCCTGGACCGTCGCCATCGTACTCCTCGTTCTGGCGGGAATCGTACTGATCGGCGGCGTCAAGCGCATCGGCGCGGTAGCCGGCACGCTGGTCCCGGTAATGGCGCTGATCTACGTGTTCGGCGGACTGATCATCCTCTTCATCCACGCCGACAAGGTGGTAGACGCCTTCGCCCTGATCTTCAGCAGCGCGTTTTCCGGCCATGCCGCCGTCGGCGGCTTCACCGGAGCGACACTCGCGGCGGCCATCCGATTCGGCGTTGCGCGCGGCCTGTTCTCCAACGAAGCCGGCCTGGGCAGCGCCCCGATCGCGCACGCCACGGCCATCGTCGAAAACCCGGTCAAGCAAGGACTGCTCGGGATGCTCGATCCCTTCCTCGACACTCTCGTCGTATGCACCATTTCCGCGCTGGTCATTCTCGTCTCGGGGCAATGGATGGCGCCCGGCATCACCGAAGCCGGAGCCGGCACGCTGACCGCCCAGTCCTTCAGCTTCACCATGGGCGCCTTCGGTTCCTGGCTGGTCACCATCGGCCTGGTGCTGTTCGCCTTCTCCACCATCCTGGGATGGTGCGTATATGGCGAACGTTGCGTGATCTACCTGTTCGGCCACCGGGCGTCGCTACCGTTCCGAACCATCTTCACCCTCATCGTACCGGTCGGCGCCATGGCCGAACTGACGCTGGTCTGGGATCTCGCCGACCTGTTCAACGGCCTGATGGCGATTCCCAACCTCGTCGCCCTGCTGCTGTTGAGTCCGGTCGTGTTCAAGCTGGCGAAGGATTATTTCGACGATCGTGAGGGATCTGGAAAGAGCGCTTGAGCGCGGCGGGCACGGTGAAAAACGGGAAGCCGGCTTTTTGTCCTGCCTGATTCCGGAAACGAAAAAGCCGGGGAAATCCCGGCTTTTTTGATTTATGAATAATAGGGAATAATTGAGGTCAGAATAATTGAGGTCAGACCACGATTAACTCAGTTACCGTGCACTTCGCGCCCGCAAATAGATTGGGGATTGTTTTCCGCCCTCTGTCTTCTGGAATAGCTTGGGGAGGGCGAAGCGAACCCCAACAGCGTCAGCTTTCCCCACTATCAGGAAGCCAAGGTGACGTACCTGTACGAGATCGAAAGGCTGGCCGATTGGGTGACGGAACCAGAATTCCTGGCGGCTTTCCCCCAGGCCGGGCAGATCGCCGCAAACGCCGGCAAGGCGGAGTAGCGACACGCCAAGCTGACCAGCGAGGGATTGGAAGCCTATGGACTGGATAAGTGACCCCGTCTATTTTACTTTTTCCTTATCCATCAACATTTGGTAAAATCAGCCGCGTATCGACCTAACAGGAGTCCCCCATGCTCGCAGTCACGGTTTCGCCCAAATTCCAGATCGTGATCCCGCAATCCATCCGCGCCCTGCTCAACATCGCAGCAGGTCAGAAGTTGCAGGTGCTGGCGTTCGATCAACGCATCGAACTGCTGCCCATCGAACCGGCGCGTCAACTGCGCGGATTCCTGCCGGGGCTTGCCACGGACGTGTCGCGTGAGAACGACCGGCCATGAACGTGGTCGATTCCTGCGGTTGGCTGGAATATTTCGCCGACGGGCCGAACGCGGATTTCTTCGCGGAGTCGATCGAAGCAACCGAAGAACTGCTGGTTCCAAGCTTGACGCTGTTCGAGGTGTTCAAGCGCATTCTGCAGCAGCGTACCGAGGCGGACGCCCTGCGCTCCATCGCCCTGATGCGTCAAGGACACGTTCAGGATCTGACGGAGACGCTGGCGCTGGGCGCGGCGCGCTTGTCGTCCGAACTCAAACTTTCGCTGGCCGACAGCATCATTCTTCATACCGCCCGCGCCCACGGGGCCGTGCTATGGTCGCAGGATGTGCATTTCGCAGACATCGTGGGAGTACGCTACGTGGCCAAGCCGGGCTGAACCGCCATGACTGAAGAGATCGGGGGTTTGGATGCGGGGCGTAGGTGCACGAATAGCTAAAAGTTATAGCAAATCCAATTCCAATAGATATAAAGCCCGCATAGGCTGGGGCGAGCGCAACGAACCCCGGCATCGAATGGTCCATTGGCTTTGCGTTGAGGTTCGCTTATCCCATGCGGGCTGACACCTGACACCTGACACCTGACACCTGACATCTGATCCCTGATCCCTGACCCCTGATACCCGGCTTTACCCCCCTCCGGCGAAATCCCTTTGCCGCCAGGCTTCGAACACCGTCACCGCGACGGCATTGGACAGGTTGAGGCTGCGCTGGCCGGGGCGCATCGGCCAGCGCAGGCGGCGTTCCAACGGGAATTCGGCCATCACTTCGGCGGGCAGGCCGCTCGTTTCGCGGCCGAAGACGAAAACGTCGTCTTCCTGGAAGGCGGTGCGATCCGGGCGCGCGCCGCCGCGGGTGGTGATGGCGAACAAGCGCCGGCCGGCCAGCGCCGCCTTGCATCGCGGCCAATCGGCGTGGCGCACGACCCGCGCGAATTCGTGGTAATCGAGTCCCGCGCGCTTGAGCGAGCGGTCTTCCCAGCGGAAACCGAGCGGTTCGACGAGGTGCAGCTCGGCGCCGGTGTTGGCGCACAGGCGGATCACATTGCCCGTGTTCGGCGGAATTTCGGGCTGGAACAGGACGACGGCGGTCAAGGCAGGACTCCAGATCAGAGGACAGAAGACAGAAGACAGTTCAGTTTCCGGGCGCTCCGCGCTTGCAAGAATTACTGATTCCTGTCATCTGATTCCCGAACGCTACACTCGCCAATTCGCATCGATGCCATTGTGGTAATATTACCGCCAATGTCCAAAAACGGTGCTGCCGCGGTAACGGCAGGTACGCATAATATCCCAAACGAGACATTATGTGTACCTTGCAGTTACACATATGATCTCATGTTATACGACATTGGGGTTGAAATGATTATGGAAAATATTGTATAAAAATTTGACACAAATATAAAAATAATGAGATGCGCCTTTGGCGTAAAATTTAATGTTTTATCGTGCTGATCGGCTCGCCGCTAGTCGGAAGGGGTGTTATGAACATGTTTGATAAATTGGTAAAAATAAACTGTCATTCTGAGAATACAATACTGAAAAAAGCGGCTCGTAATTTGCTGGAAAAATTTTATTGTTGTGAAATCAATTGTACTGAAATAGACAAAAGCGTATTGCTTGCTCATCACGCACGAGGTTGTACAATTGTTGCTTCGAAAATTTGTGAAAACGTTGTAATTTATCAAAATGTTACCATTGGTTCAAATATGAAATATAATAAAGTTAGTGGCGAATGGGAAAATATTGGTAATCCGATAATTTGTAAAAATGTAGTAATAGCTGATGGAGCAAAAATTTTAGGACCAATAATAATCGGTGAAAATTCTGTTGTGGCAGCCGGCGCAATAATTACTAAAGATATACCAGCCAATAGCGTAGCGTATGGCGTGAATCAATTCAGGTCCAAAGATGCCGATTATGATTTGATATTTAATTCCAATATGATAGACTTCGAGAAAATTATAGAAGCCAATAATAAATTGATAGCAAAATTCAATGGAAAAGCAAAGAATAATGGGGTACGCCCCAACGTCGCATAGCAGGTCTGTATGCACTTTGCCACTTTGCGGCGGTTTGGGGTTCCGTTTACCTTGATGCTGGCGGCCCGGTTTTCCGGCCGGCGCTTGTAGCCACCATTGCCGATGACGGCCTACGGCAAGGCGCGCGCCAGCGTCAGCAGGATCACCTCCCGCGCGCCATGCCGTTTGAG
>JAISQQ010000007.1 GCA_031274075.1 Accumulibacter sp. | reverse complement strand
TCGTCTTGCCGCATGTCGAGATTTGCCCGGAAGGGGCGGTCATCGAGGCGCAGGAAGGCGAGTCGATCTGCCAGAGCCTGATCGACCACGGGATTTTCATCGAGCACGCCTGCGAAATGTCCTGCGCCTGCACCACCTGCCACGTCGTCGTGCGCGAAGGATTCGACGCGCTGGCGCCCGCGGAGGAAGAGGAAGACGACCTGCTCGACAAGGCATGGGGGCTGGAACCCCATTCCCGGCTTTCCTGCCAGGCGCTCGTCGCCGGCACGCCGCTGGTCGTCGAGATCCCGCGTTATTCGATCAATATGGTCAAGGAGGGGAAGCGATGACGATGAAATGGAGCGATATCAACGAGATTGCCATCGGGCTGGCCGAAACGCACGCCGACGCCGATCCGGCCAAGGTGAATTTCGTCGACCTGATGCGCTGGATCACGGAACTGCCGGGCTTCGACGACGACCCCCGGCGCTGCGGCGAAAAAATCCTCGAAGCCGTCCAGCAGGCGTGGATCGACGAGCTGCGCTGAGCCGGGCGCGCGGGTAGCGCCGAGCGGAATCGCGGCCGGGGATGGCCGCCGGACGCGGTATCATTCGCCCTGTGCTTTCCTTTCGCAACCGGGAGATTCTCCATGACGGCCGCTCCGCTGGACAAGCGCCTGTATTTCGGCGACAACCTCGACATTGTGCGCGAGCACGTCGAGGATGAGAGCGTCGATCTGATCTATCTCGATCCGCCCTTCAATTCCGACGCCGACTACAATGTCTTTTTCACCTCGCCGAAAGGCCGGGAAAAGAGCCATGCCCAGATCGAGGCGTTCAAGGATACATGGCATTGGGGCGACGAATCCGAGAGGGAGTTCCACGAAATCCTGCGCGGGAAAAATACCCGCGTCGGGGAAATGATGGTGGCGCTGCGTTCCTATCTGGGCGAAAACGACACGATGGCCTATCTGGTCATGATGACCAACCGCCTTCTGGAACTGCATCGCGTCCTGAAACCCACGGGCAGTCTCTACCTGCATTGCGATCCGACGGCCAGCCACTACCTGAAAGTGGTGCTCGATGGCGTGTTCGGCGGCAGGGTTTTCGCCAACGAAATCATCTGGCGGCGCTCTACCGGTAAAAGTCTGATGTTCCGGCGTTTGCCGACGAATCACGATGTTCTTTTTCTCTATCGCAAATCGGATTCCTGTGTCTGGAACGAAAAGGCGGCCTTTCAAGAATACGATGAGGTGGCGCTTCCCGTGAAAACAGCGGCCAAGTACAAGTATCGTGACGAAAATGGGCGCTTGTATCGCTTGGACAATCTGGTCAACCCGAACACGAAACGCCCGAATCTGACTTATGAATTCCTTGGCGTCACCCGGGTTTGGCGCTGGACGAAAGACAGGATGCAAACCGCTTATGAGGCCGGCCTGGTCGTGCAAACCCGACCGGGCACGGTTCCGCAATTGAAGCGTTATCTGGATGAGCAGCGTGGCGTGGCGCTTTCGGACGTTTGGACAGATATTCCACCACTCAACTCCCAGGCCAGAGAACGACTGGGCTATCCCACGCAAAAACCGCTGGCCCTGCTGGAACGCATCATCAAGCTTTCCAGCAATGAAGGCGATGTGATTCTCGACCCGTTCTGCGGCTGCGGCACAGCGGTGCACGCCGCGCAAAAGCTCGGGCGCGGCTGGATCGGCATCGATATCACGCATCTGGCGATTTCGCTCATCGAAAAGCGGCTGAAAGACGCCTTTCCCGGCATCGAACTGGAGGTGCAAGGCACGCCAAAGGATTTGTCCGGGGCGCGCGATCTGGCCCTGCGCGACAAATACCAATTCCAGTGGTGGGCGTGCTCGCTGGTCGATGCGCAACCCTATCAAGGCCACAGGAAGGGCGCGGACGGCGGCATCGACGGCCTCATCTGGTTCGCCGACGACAAGAAGGCCGCCAAGAAAATCGTCGTCGGCGTCAAGGGGGGCGACACCGTGAGCGTGGCGATGGTGCGCGATCTCGTGCACGTCGTCGAACGCGAAAATGCCGCCATCGGCCTGTTCGTCACGCTGGCGATTCCGACCCGGCCGATGTTGACCGAAGCCGCCAGGGCCGGTTTCTACGAATGCGCGACCAACGGCAAAAGCTACAGGAAGATTCAGATCCTGACGGTTTCCGGCCTGCTGGACGGAACGGAATGCGCCGACTTCCCGGATTTGAGCGGTGGCATCACCTTCAGGAAAGCGAAGCGGGAGGAAGGAACGGCGGGCCAGAAAGCCTTGCTCTGATCCGGCGGCGGCTTTCGCGCCGGAACGCGAGGGGCGCGCATGAGGAATTGAACCCGATCGCCGGGCCTCCGGCGCCCAGGAATCCAAAACCCGGCCGGCCTGCTCCCTGGAAGTCATACGCGGCCGCCCTGGAATCGTCATAATATATTGAATATAAACGATTTCTTTCAACTTTTTACGATATCCGCGCAGGCGATGGATCTGTCCGACGGCTTGATTCCTATGGAAAAATCACTGCTGTCCGGTTAAACTTGCAATCCCCGTGCTCTTGGCACGGGGAACACTTCAGGTTTGGGTGTTGCCTTTGGCGAAGCGCGCCGTTTTCGCGCCGCAATACCCTGCGGTCTTGCCGCGGGGATAGGCGCGAGGCGCGTTGAGTTGCTTTATTGGGGGTCATGGTAAAATATTATATGAAACCCATGGTTTTATAGAGTTCTTTTTCTGAGGGTGAATTTGTAATGAAACAAATATTAGTGGTGGACGATAACCTGCCCAACCTCAAGCAAATCAATATGCAGCTTTGCGACAATTATAGGGTGGCGCTCGCCAAATCAGGCGCGCAGGCGCTGCAGGTCTGTTTGAGCGAGAGGCCCGATCTGATCCTTTTGGATGTCCAGATGCCGGAGATGGACGGGTTTCAGACCATTGAAAAGTTCAAAGAGAACATCGCCCTGCGCAGCATCCCGATTATTTTCCTCACCGCCAATCACGACGTGGCGACCGAGGTCAGGGCGCTCGAATCCGGCGCCGTCGATTTCGTCACGAAACCGATCGAGAAAAGCATATTGCTGCACAGGATAGCGCTCCACCTGCAGATTGCCGAATACCACCGTTCTCTTGAAGACACCGTAAGAAACCTCGA
>JAISQQ010000464.1 GCA_031274075.1 Accumulibacter sp. | reverse complement strand
CGCCGGAATGACGAGGTGGTGGAAATGGATTCCGGTCTGCGCTGGAATGACGAGGTGGTATCGGAGATACCTGTTTGCGGGTTTCTCTGGGAGCGCGGGGCACCAGCCCCGCAACGGCGGCGGTTGTGTCATGGCGGCTGTTGCGGGGCGGAAGCCCCGCGCTCCCAGGAAAATCGCCACGATGCCAACGACGCCACATGGCGCAATGGCCCGGACGTAGCTTGCGGCGCTTCGCGCCGCAAAATCCCGTCACCCGTCACCTGCTACCTGTCATCCGATCTCCGCAGAAAGCGCCCGTTGCGCGGGTAGCTTGCGGGCGTAGCGGCGTCTTCCTCGTAGCTCAGCGCGCCGTTGACGAACACGTGGCGCACGCCTTCGCTGACTTGCTCCGGTTCGGCGAAGCTGGCGCGGTCGCGGATGCGTTGCGGGTCGAAGACGGTGATGTCGGCGGGATGTCCGGCGGCGAGCGTTCCGCGTTTTTCGAGGCGGAACTGGGCGGCGGGAAGGCCGGTCATCTTGAATATCGCGCTCTCCAGTTTCAACAGGCCGAGTTCGCGGGTGTAATGGCCGAGCACGCGGGGGAAGGCGCCCCACAGGCGCGGGTGCGGGCGGACGTCGTGCGGCAGGCCGTCGGAACCGATCATGGTGCGCGGATGCGCCAATACGCGCTGCACGTCTTCCTCGTTCATCTGGAAGTAGCAGGCGCCGCCGGGCGACAGGCGGCGGCAGGCTTCCCGCTGGCCTATGCCCCACAGCGCGGCGATGTCGGCGAGGCGCATGCCGGCCATTTCCGGGTGCGGTTCCGAACCGGTGATGAGGATCTCGATGACACCGTCGACCAGGTCTTCGCGCAGCACCGTCGATCCTGCGGTATAGGGATACACGTCGAGGCCGACCGGCTGGTGCGTGGCCAGGCGGTCGATCAGCGCCAGCGTCTCGCGGGTGCGCCCCCAGTTTTCCGGGCCGGTACATTTGTGGTGCGAAAACACCAGCGGCAGGCCGCTATGCCGGGCGGTGCGCGCGGCTTCCCGCATGGCTTCCAGGATGCCCTCGAATTCCGTGCGGATATGCGTGGCATAGACGCCGCCGGCCTGCGCCGCCGCCGTCGCCACTTCGATCAGCTCGCGCTCGTCGGCGGCGAAGGCGTTGCCGTAGAAAAGCCCCGACGACAGCCCGACCGCGCCGTCGTCCATCGCCAGGCGCAACTGCCGCGCCATGCGCGCGCGTTCGTCGGCCGTGGCCGCGCGCTCGAATTGCGGCATGGTCGCGGCGCGCAGGCTGGTGTGGCCGATCAGCGCGGCGACGTTGACCGCCGGCCGGGCGGCGTCGACGGCGTCGGCGTATTCCGCCAGCCGCGCGAAGCAAAAGCGTTGCGCGCCCAGCAGGCCGAGCGGCTCGATCGGCGCGGTGGTGATCACCGGGGTCAGGGAAATGCCGCAGTTGCCGACCACCACCGTGGTGATCCCCTGCGAAATCTTGGGAAGCATGGCGGGTTTGTCGAGCACGATGGCGTCGTCGTGCGTATGCACGTCGATGAAGCCCGGGGCGACGACGAGTCCCGCGCAGTCGACGACCCGTTCGGCGCTGGCCGCGTCGATGGCGCCGATTTGGGCGATGGTTTCACCTTCGATCAGAACGTCGCCGCGATAAGCGGCCTTGCCCGTGCCGTCGACCACCAGAGCGTTTTGCAACAGGGTTGTTCCAGCCATGATTCAATCCTTTACGTTCCAGAACCTGTTTGCGATCTCCTCTCTGGGAGCACAGGTATCTCACACAAGCCCATTATGAAAGCCTCTCTCCGAGCCGCCTCTGGGAGCGCGGGGCGCCCACCCCGCTTTTGACCCGCGCCATGACGCTGCCGCCGCTGTTGCGGGGCTGGCGCCCCGCGCTCCCAGAAAGAAAGATCGCAAACAGGTTCTCAGATGACAGAGGACAGAGGACAGTAATATTTTCGGGCGCGAAGCGCCCGGTAACTGACCTGATCCCTGATCCCTGACATCTGACACCTGATCATCACCCCTGTTCGCGCTCCGCCCGCGACCACGACATGGTCATGGCTCCGTGCGATTCGCTGTCGATGCCGTGTTCGGCGAGCACCTGGCGAAACTGGCGCAGGCGCTCGACCGCCTTGGGGCCGAGTCGCTGGCCGACGAGCACGGTGAGAATCTCGATGGCCAGCAGATGGGCGATGTAGGCTTCGGTGCCGACGCGCAGTATGGCGTCCTCGGGGACCGACGCGCCGAGCACGATGTCGGCTTCCCTGGCCAGCGGCGTGCCGGGCTGCGTCAGCGCGATCGCCGTCGCGCCCTGCGAGCGCGCGAAGCGCGTCGCTTCGAGCAGGGTCGGCATGCGTCCGACGTGCGAGACGGCGACGGCGATGCCGCGCGCGCCGAGGGTGCAGGCCGAAATCAACTGCTGGTGGGCGTCGAAATAGGCGTTGGAATGCAGGCCCAGGCGGAACAGCCGCGCCTGCAGGTCGCTGGCGATGAAGGTCGAGGTGGCGCCCGACGAATAGCAATCGATGCGCTCGGCGCCGGCGATGGCGGCGGCGGCGCGTTCGAGCGCCGCGACGTCGAGTTTCCGTTCGAGGGCGGACATCGAGGCCGTCGCCGAGCGCACGATCTTGCCGGCGATCTCGGCGGGCGTGTCGTCCGGCTGCACGCTGCGATGCAGGTAGAAGCCGCCGAGCGCGACGTCCTGCGCCAGCGCCAGCATGAATTCACGCACGCTGTCGTAGGCGAACGAACGGCAGGTACGCACGATGGTCGGCATGGAAACGCCCGCCGCCTGCGCCAACTGCTCGACCGTGGCGCCGACGGCGCCTTGCGGATCGCCGAGGATCAGCTCGACGACCCGCTGCTGCGCGTCGGGCAGTTCGCCGCGCTGTTCCTTCAGGCGCTGCAACAGCCGCGGAGGGAGTGTGTTCATGCGCTTCAGAAGCGCGTGGTCACGGCGTCGATGACCTGATAGCGGTCATCGACCACCGGCAGCCAGCGCCATTTGTCGAAGGTGGTGCAGGGATGGGAGATGCCCATGCCGACCAGATCGCCGACCGCCGGTCCCGGATCGGTCTCCGGAAAACGCAGGTAGGCATGCTGGTCGTTCAGCGCCGTCAGGCTCCAGCCATCGGGAACGGCCCGCGGCGCGCTCTGGGCTTGGGCGCAGTGGAACAGCGCGAGCGGCAGGTCGAGGTCGTAGGAAATGTCGCGCTTGCCGCAAGTCAGGATCGCCAGTCCGGGTTCGGGGCGCGACTGCACCATGGCCCAGACTTCGATCGCCGGACGCAGGCTGGACGTCCAATGCTGCCGTTCCTCCACCTTGCGCAGCAGGTTCATGTAGGAACCGTGGTCGTGCGTCACGTAGCAGCCGGAACGCAGGATGCCGCGCGCCGGCTTCGACAGCCGGGGTTTGAGCGCGTCGGCGACCAAGTCGAAGAGCGCCGATCCGCCGGCGGTGACCAGCACTTCCTCGTTCTCGAAGAAGCCCTTGCGGTCGCAGTCCAGGGCGGCGTCGGCGACGCGCCGCATCAGCGCGTCGACCTCGCGGCGGTCGTGTCCGGATTCGCCCTGCGCGACGCTGCCCTCGTAGCACTCGACGCCGCCGAGGCGCAGGGCCGGGCTGGCGTGGATCGCCGCCGCGACGGCCAGCGCCTCGCCTTGCGTCCGGCAGCCGGTGCGCTTGCCGGCGATGCCGATTTCCAGCAGGCAGTCGAAGCGCGCCTGGGACTGCCGCCGGGCCCGCCAGGATTCGATCAGCCGCACCTGCGCCACGGAATCGACCAGGAACCAGGCGCGCAGCGCCGGAAAGTCGCGCAGCAGCGCGGCGAGTCCGTCGAGATCGGCGTCGCCGACGACCTGGTTGGCGATCAGCGCGCGCGCGACGCCGGCCTCGGCGCCGACCGCCAGTTGATAGACGGTGGCGAAGGAGATGCCCCACGCGCCGGCGGCGA
>JAISQQ010000270.1 GCA_031274075.1 Accumulibacter sp. | reverse complement strand
CAGCCAGGGGATCATGCCGCTGTCGCAGTAGGCGAAATCGCGGAAGTAGTGGTGCGCGCTCATCTCGCCGCCGTAGAGGGCGTCTTCCTGGCGCATGCGTTCCTTGATGAAGGCATGGCCGGTCTTGCTCTGGACCGGCACGCCGCCGCCGCGGCCGACCACCTCGAGGGTGTTCCAGGTCAGGCGCGGGTCGTGGATGATTCGCGCGCCGGGCTGCTTTTGCAGGAAGGCTTCGGCGAGCAGGCCGACGATGTAGTAGCCTTCGATGAACTTGCCGCTTTCGTCGAACAGGAAGCAGCGGTCGAAGTCGCCGTCCCAGGCGATGCCCATGTCGGCGTGGTGCGCGCGCACGGCGTCGGCGGTGGCGGCGCGATTTTCCGGCAGCAGGGGATTGGGGATTCCGTCGGGGAAGGCCGGGTCCGGCAGGTGACGCCGCTTGATGAATTCCACCGGAACGGCCCGGGCCTTGAAAGCCTGCTCGATGGCGTCGACCACGTGTCCCGCCGCGCCATTGCCCGAATCGGCCACCAGCCGCAAGGGGCGCAAGTCTTGCAATGCGACATAGCCCAGCAGATGATCGACATAGGCGTCCAGGATCGATTGCCGGGTCAATACGCCGCGTTTTTCGCGCGGAGCGAAGGCGTTTTCTTCCGCCAGTTTCCGGATCGCCTTGAGTCCGCTGTCGCCGCTGATCGGCCGCGCGCCCGGGCCGACGAATTTCATGCCGTTGTAGTCCAGCGGGTTGTGGCTGGCCGTGACCTCGATGCCGCCATCGACGTCGAGATGGAAGGCGGCGAAGTAGATTTCCTCGGTGCCGGTCAAGCCCAGGTCGACGACGTCGACCCCGGCGTCCATCAAGCCTTCGGCCACGGCCTGCTTGAGCGCGGCGCTGGTCTGCCGCGCGTCGCCGCCGACGGCGACGCGCCGGGGCTTCAAATGCTCGCCGAAAGCGCGGCCGATGCGCCGCGCGATGTCTTCGTTCAACTCCGCGCCGAGCCTGCCGCGAACGTCGTAGGCCTTGAAACAGTTCAACGAGTTCAGCGCCGCGGCGCTCGCATCCGTCCCGCCGGCCATTACTTTTTTTCTCCCTGCGCTTTCGCCGGACAGCGTCCATAGATGTCGTCGAAGCGCACGATGTCGTCCTCGCCGAGGTAGGCCCCGTTTTGCACCTCGATCATCACCAGCGGCAACAGGCCGGGGTTTTCCAGCCGATGCCTGTGTCCGGCGGGGATATAGGTCGACTCGTTGGTATTGACCAACAGTTCGTGCTCGCCGTTGACCACCCGCGCCATGCCGCTGACCACGATCCAGTGCTCGCTGCGGTGATAGTGCATTTGCAGGCTCAGGCGAGCGCCGGGCTTGACTTCGATGCGCTTGATCTTGAAGTTGGGGCCGGTTTCCAGCACCGTATAGACGCCCCACGGGCGGTTGACCGAGCGATGCAGCTTGTGCGCCTCGTGCCCGCGCGCCTTGAGGCTGGCGTAGAGATGCTTCACCTCCTGGGCGCGCTCGCGCCCGGCCACCAGCAGCGCGTCCGGGGTGTCGACGACGATGAGATTGTCCACGCCGACCGCGCCGATCATGCGCTCGTCGCCACGGATGTAGCAGTTGCTGACTTCGTGCAGTACCACTTCCCCGCCTTCGACGCGGTTGCCGCAAGCATCCGGCGCGACCAGGTCGCCCAGGGCGTCCCACGAACCGATGTCGCTCCAACCGATGCTGCAAGGCACCACGGCGACGCTGGACGATTTTTCCAGCAGCGCGAAATCGATCGAATCGTCCGCCACCGCCGAAAAGCCGCCCGCGTCGAGCAGGACTTGCGAGACGCCCTGGCCCTTTACCGTCGCCGACTGCGCGAGACAAGCGCGCACCGCGGACACGATCGCCGGACAATGGCGCTCCATTTCCTCCAGCAGCGCCCCGGCGGAAAAACAGAACATGCCGGAATTCCACTGGTAACGCCCCGAGGCCACGTACTCCTCGGCCTTTTCGAGATTCGGCTTTTCCACGAATCGCCGCACGGCGAAGCCGAGAACGTCCCCGTCGGCCTCGATGGGACGATCCATGTCGGCCTCGATATAGCCGTAGCCGGTCTCCGGGCTTTCCGGCGTGATGCCGAAGGTCACCAGCTTCCCCTGCCGCGCGATCGCCACGGCGCGCGACACCGCCTGCGCGAAAGCCGGCTGATCGGAAATCAGATGATCGGCCGCCAGCACCAGCATCAGGGCCTCGCGTCCGTGCGTCCCGGCAATCGTCAGCGCCGCCGCGGCGATCGCCGGCGCGGTATTGCGCCCGCAAGGCTCGAGCACGAAACTGTTGGGGAGAGCGATCTTGCGAGATTCGGCAATCTCGCCGTAATCGTCCAGGGTCTTGAAAAGCAGCTCGCGATTGCTCACCGTCATCACCTCGACGACATCCGGCAACATCGCCCCGCGCAGCCAGGCTTTCTGCAACAGACTCTGCCCGTCGGCCAGGCGAATGAACGGCTTGGGATGCATTTCCCGCGAGACCGGCCAAAGCCGCGACCCCGCCCCGCCGCACAGAATCGTCGGAATCAGTTTCATGGTGTCATGTCGTTCCACAGCCAGACCAGCCGGGAGAAAAAGGGAACAATTTTAATATTTATGCTTGGTCGGGGCAATGGCGGGGCGGGTGATACCAGGGATCGGGGATCAGATGTCAGGTATCAGTAATTTTTGCGGGCGCGAAGCGCCCGGTAAATGAACTGATCCCTGATCCCTGACACGTAGGGCGGGAAAGCGCAGCGCCTCCCGCCAGTCCTTTTCACGGCGCAACGCGCCGCACGATTCAAGGGCCGTTGAATTCGATAAGCGGCGGCTTCGCCGCCGGAGAGAAGGACCGGCGGGAGGCGCTTCGCTTTCCCGCCCTACGGTTTTGCGACGATTTTGCGCCCATGCCCAAGCGGATCGGAGACCGACGCTCCCAGCAAACCCGCGCTCCCAGCGCGTCGTATTACCCGACGCCGGGTAGCCCGTATAGGTTGAATGAGCACAGCAAACCCCAACATCCTCACCTTTCCCCTGCCGTCAGCCGTCACGCCCAATCGTCCCGTATCCACCCCCGCCCGAATGTGGCGATGTATCACTTTATTTTGTTGGAGTTCGCTCCGCTCACTCAACCTATACGACTGACACGTAGGGCGGGAAAGCGAAGCGCCTCCCGCCGATTCATTTCACGACGCAACGCGCCGCACGATACAAGGGCCGTTGAATACGATGAGCGGCGGCTGCGCCGCCGGCGACCCGCCCCGGCGGGCGGCGCCTCGCTTCCCCGCCCTACGGTTTTGCGACGATTTTGCGCCAACGCCCAAGCGGGCCAAAACCAACGCTCCGGTAACTTTATCGTCTCCTGTTCGCTGACTCGGTGCGTAAACCTGGGAGCGCGGGGCTTCTGCCCCGCAACAGCGGTGGTGTCACTCTCCCGGTTGTTGCGGGGCGGAAGCCCCGCGCTCCCAGCAAAACCGCGCTCCCGGCGTGTCGTATTGCCCGGCGCCGGGTAGCCGGATTGTCTTCTGACCTCCGCCACCCGCCACCCGCCACCCGTCACCTGTCCCCTGGAACGAAACTACCCCAGCAACCGGTGCGGTTGCAGGCCGGCGAGTTCCTCGGCGACGCGGGCGTATTGCGTCCTGGCTTCGGGGTGTTCGGGGTTGGTTGCGAGCAGGGCGGCGAGCGCGGCGGCGGCGGCTGAGAGCGCCGACGCTACGGCGGCGGGGTCGTAGGTTCTTAGCTGGTGGGCCGCCGACAAGGCCAGGAGGCGCTGCGCGAGGAAGGGGAGCGGCGGCCACAGTTCGCCTTTCTGGCATACGGCGAAGGCCGACTGGTAGAGGCGCAGGGCTTCTTTTCCGCCGGGATGGCGGATGAACAGCGCGCCCAGCGCTTCCAGGGCGGCGGCGGGCGCTTGTGCGACGGCTTTGTCTACGGCTTCGGCAAAGGGATCGGCGGGCGCGGCGGAAGCGCCGAGGCTGGAGAGCCACGCCAGGGTGGCGGCGCTGGCGAAGGGGGAGCCGTCGGCGAAGCAGAGCGTCGGCAGTTCGGGAAAGCGCCGCAGCAGTCCGGCCATCTGTCCTTCCAGGGCGAGCCTTGCCGCCGCGAAGGCGGGGCCCAGCGCCGACAGCGCCCGGGCCGAGAGGCCGCTCAGGTCGAGCCAGTAGATATACGCGCTGCAGCACGATTCCGCGCCGCGCACGGCCTTTTCGTATTCGTTGGCCTGGAGCAGGGCGGTCAATCCCGGCAGCACGTGATCTTCCGGCGCGGGCAGCAGGGTGCGGCCATTTTCGGCCGGCGGCAAGTCGCGCAAAAACCCCCACAAGGCGACGCGCCGCAGAACGTAGGACGCCGGATGGGCGAGGTCGCCGCGCAATTGCGCCTCGGCGGCGTCCAGGCAGAAACGGGCGCAATCGGCGGCAAAGGCGGCGGCGTTCGATGTGTCGGGAACGGGAGCGAAAGCGGGAATGGGAACGGACGCCGCGGGCAGGGCCGCGCCCGACGCGCGCCCCCCATCCAGCGCGGACGGCGTGGGCGACGCGGACGGCGCAGCCGCTGCGCCCGCCGCCGCCGGCTCAGGCTCGGGCGGCGCGGGGATTTGCTGCAGGCGGGCGCGCAGGGCGTAGAGGCGCAGGCTGTGGTCCGGGACATGGGCGGTGAAGCTTTCTTCCAGGAGGCGCAGGCTGGCGTCGATTTCGGCCTTCAGGGCGGCGGGCAGGGACTCCGGTCTTTCCTTTTCCAGCCAGGCGTCGACCCGGTCCTGCCACCAGTCGATGGCCCCCACGCGCGCGCGCAGCCGGGAGGCGGGAGGGAACAGCGTGTCCCAGTAGTCCGCGCACAGGTCGGCGAGCACCGCCGCGCCCTTGGCGACGCCGGCGGCGCCTTCCTGCTGGAGGAAGGCCGCGGCGAGCCACGAGGCGACGGAAATATCCTTGCCCAGGGTGGTCAGGAGTTCTTCGCCCAACTGCGCCACCTTGCGCCAGTCCGGCTCCGCCGCGTTCGCCTGGATCGAAACCAGGAGGTCGATTTCCTGGCGCATTTGCGCGAAACGATCGTCCTCGCGCACCGACTGTCCGGCGGGCGAAGCGCCGGGGATGGGGACTTTCCCGGCGGAAGGGATTCCCCCGGCGGAATTTTCCGGCGGCGGAGGCGCGTTCGGCGCGGCGCTTTCTTCAGACATGGCGTTCATTCCCGATCGAGTTTTCCGGTCAGCGAGAGGGTGAAATTCGCGCCCATGAACTTGAAATGGGGACGCGCCAGGATGGTGATCCGGTACCAGCTCGGATTGTTCGGCATATCCTCGACATGGACCGCCGCCATGCGCAGCGGGCGGCGGCTGCGGGTCGAAGGATCGGGATTGTCCATTTCGGTCACGTACTGGTTGATCCATTTGTTCAATTCCGCCTCCAGCACCAGGCGCGTTTTCCAGACGCCGACGTTTTCCCGCTGCAGCACCTTGAGGTAGTGCGCCAGGCGATTCATGATCATCATGTAGGGCAACTGGATGGAGAGCTTGTAGTTGATGGCCGCCTGCGAATCACCCGGCGCGCCCGCGGCGTCGTCGAAGCTTTTCCCCCTCTGGCAGGAGTTGGCGGAAAAGAACAGGGCGTCGTCCATGCCCTTGCGGATCGCCAGGGCGGCGAAGCCTTCCTCGGCGAGTTCGAATTCGCGCCTCTCGGAGATCAGCACTTCGACCGGGATTCGCTCTTCCGCGATATGGGCGCGCATCGTGTACAGGGGCAGGCGCTTGACCACCCCGCCTTCGGTGCCGATGATATTCACGCACCAGCGATAGCGGGCGAAGCTGTCGGCCAGCCGGTCGGCGAGCGCGAAGGCGGCGTTGCCCCAGCACAAGTCGTCCGTGGAATCCCGGTTTTCCGTAAACGCGAAGCGGGCGCTGTAGTTTTCCGGGTCGTAGGGCAGGCGAAGCAGGAAGCGCGGCAGGGTCAGCACCGCGTAGCGGGCGTCCTCCGCTTCCCGGAAGGCGCGCCAGGGCGCGTACTGCGGCATTTCAAACAGCGTGCGCAGGTCGGTCAGGGCGGCGAAATTTTCCCAGCCGCCGCTGGTGAAGAAGGCTTTACCCGCCCCGGCGATGAAGGGCGCGTGCGCCATCGCGGCGACCGAGGCGGCGGCGGAAAGCAGGCGGATGTCCGGGGCGCGGGCGCTGAATTCGTAGTTGGCGATGATCGCGCCGACCGGCTGTCCGCCGAACTGGCCGTATTCCGCCGTATAGACGTGCCGGTAAAAGCCGGACAGGAGAATGTCCGGGGCGTCGTCCAGGTCGGCGAGGAGATCGTTCCGGGAAACGCTCAGGTAGCGGATGAGGATGTTCTGCCGGAAATCGACGCGCTTGACCAGGAATTCCAGCGAACGCCACGAAATTTCCAGGGAACGGAAACGCTCGTGGTGCAAGATCGCGCTGACCTGGACCGACAGGCGTTCGTCGATCTCGGTGATCATGCCGTCCGCCAGGGCGCAGGACACGGGCGTGCCCGGCGGGAAAACCAGGATGGCTTCGAGGAAGCGCGCCAGCAGCGCCGTGTCCGGCGCGCCGCCGCCGCCCTCGCGCAGGCTTTCCCGCAAGGCCGGGAGGATGGCGGGCGCGGCCTGGGAAATAGCTGGGGAATCGGCCGGAGAAATGCCCGGAGAAATGGCCGAAGAATCGGGTGGGGAACCCGGAGGCGCGTTGCCGGTTTCGGGAAACGGCATGGTTTTCCTCAGCCGGCCTTAGAGGCGGTTTGCGATTTTCTCTCTGGGGGCGCGGGTATCTTACACAAGCCCATTAGTGGAAGCCTCCCTTCGAGCCACCTCTGGGAGCGCGGGGCACCCGCCCCGCTTTTGGCCAAATCAATGGCACTGCCGCTGTTGCGGGGCTGGTGCCCCGCTCTCCCAGAGAAAATCGCAAACAGGTTCTTACAGGCGAACACGGATTTTTCCCTCCGGCGTGACATTCGAATATAAATGCACGCCCTCGTTCTCGCCCTTCAATCTCGCCGTGATGGAAAAGGCCAGCGCCGCGCGGCCCGCCTCGCGGGGGGCGAAGCTGACGCGCACGTCCTGCAGGCGCGGCTCGTAGCGGCTGATGAAATCGACGAGCTGCTGCCGCAGCGCCGGTTCGTCGTCCGGGGAGAAGCCGGCGTTGGAATGGATGAAATCCGGCATTCCGAAACGGGGGTCGAGAAGCGTGCTGCCTTCGCGGGAATTGAGCAGCCGGGAAACATAATCGCAGATCGACTGCAGCAGGCGCTCGCCGGATTGCAGCGACTGGCGGTCTTCCTTGCGGCAGACGGCGCTCATGCGCTCGAAAAGGCGCAGTCCGGGCACGGTCAGCTCCCCTCGCCCACGCGCGGACTTTCGCGCGAACCCTGCGAACCCTGCGGACTCTGCGGACCCTGCGGACTCTTCCCGGCGAGCGAAAAGACCACCCGCAGCCTGTTCTCCGCGACGAAGGCTCGCGCCGTCATCCGCGGCAGCAGATCGCGCGTCCGTCCCATCCCGGAAATGCGGATGAACCCTGGGTGCGGGTAGATTTGCAGGCGTTGCAGGAAACCGTGCTCCAGGACGGCGTTGACCGTCTGCGCGAGACGCAGTTCGCCGTGCAGATCCACCGACAGGGAGCCTTTTCTTTCCAGGCGGTAAAAACTGGCCTGCCCGGCCTCGCCGCGGAACGGAAAGACGATTTCGATTTCTCCCGTCGGCCGCGCGGAAATTTCCGCCGCGCCCAGGGCGCCCTTGCCGCCTTTCCGGCCGTATTCCAGTTCCCGCCAGGGCGACGGCGGCGTTTCTTCGACGGCGGGCGGCGGGGCGACGCGGATCGGGCGCGGCGCTTCCCTGACGGCGGGCCTGGCGGGCGCGGCGGGCAGCAGCTTCGCCGCCGGCGGCGGCGGGACGCGGGTAAACAGGTTCTCCACCAGAGTGCCCGCCGCCTCCGAAGGGAAGTGTATGGACAGCGCGAACGCCATCAGCGCCGCCAACGCGAACCAGGCGAGCAGCATGAGGCGAAACAGCGAGCGCAGGGAGTGCGTCATCTCCATTACCTCACATAGGTGATGCGGTCGGGCATTTCGGGAATATTGGCGTTTTTTTCCTTCAACAGCAGGGCCACGTTGTCCGGGAAAATCCGCACCCGCAGATTGGTGATCCCAGCGGCGCTCAGGAAATCGGCGGACGCCGGAAAATCCTGCGGCACGAAATTCCGCTCGCCATACTGGAAATCCTCGACGAAAGCCACGAAATCGGGATAGTCCAGTTTCACCTCGAAATCGGGGAAGGCGATCGCCAGCTCGGTTTTGCCGCATTGCCCCTTGTCATAGGTGAAACGCTCGTTGTGCGGATAATTCCGGTTGGTCAATTGCCAGGTTTTTTCCTGGCACCACAAGGTGAGCGTGGTACTGTTGGCGCGCGTTTTCGCTTCGACGTTCAGCAGCGTCGGCATGGAGCGCAGCAGCACCCCCGGATTTTTTCCCGCCGCTGCCGCGGTCATCGCGAATTCTTCGCCGCTGGCCAGGAAAAAGAGGAAATCCTGGGTGAACGGGAAGGGGCGCTTATCCCAGATCGCCGCCGCGATGCCGTCCTCCCGGCGCTGGATGAAAGGAGAAAGCTCCGCGGCGATGAATTCGCTCACCGCGCCTTCCTGACCGAACATCAGCGAAACGTCGTTGCCGCGGTGCAGGTGCGCGGGGCTGGACAGCACCTTGTTTTCCCAGTCGTTTTGCAGCGCCAGCGCCGCGCTCACGGCGATCCCGTTGCCGGCGAAATCGAGCAGGTTCTCATAGAGGCGCAACTGGGGAATTTCGGCGCTGTCGAACACGCTCTGGACATTTTTCCAATGATCGTCGGACTGCGCGTACAGGCTCGCCTTCAGCGCCTCCACGTCGCGCGCGCCAAAATGCGCCCGCGCGGTCGCCAATACCCAGGCGGGATTGTCGAGCTCTTGCAGGATGTCGCGCACGGCAGAGAGATACAGCGTCATTTCCATGATGCCATCGTAGATTTCGCGCATCCGCTGGCGCGTTTCGGTCGCCCGCCACAGTTCCTGCAGCGCGTCGGGCGCGTTGATGCCGCTGACCAGGAGCGTGTGCCAGTTGGCCACGTCCTTGCTGGCGTGGCCTTCCAGGGCCACCAGGGCCATCACCTCGAAGAGGCGCGCCTGGCCCAGCCAGGCGGGCGGCGAAGGCGCGTCCTTCAGCGGCGCGAGTTCCTCGCCGAGCCGGGCCGCCAGGCGCATGTGGGGCGTCTGCGCCACGTTCTGGACGTTGTAGAACGGGAGGTAGGCGCCGCTGTTTTCCAGCGACTGGGCCACCTCGCAAAAGCGCTGGACGAAGTTTTGCCACAATTCTTCGTAGCGCGCGTAATAGGCGGTAAACCTTTGATCGATTTTCGCCCGCAACTGCGGGTACTTGCCGCCGGGCATGTCGAGAAAGTCCAGCAGGAATTTCCTGTTCAGCGCGTAGCCCGCCGCCGTGTAGTAAGCCGGAATGCACATGTCTTCCTGCTCGTTGCCGAAGAGATGCGGCCAGTATTGCGACAGGCACAGTCGCATGCCGACGTTGACGGTGTCGTAATAATCGCTGGTGGAGTCGGCGAATTGCTCGAAATTGCGCGCCAGGAAGGGCATCAGGATGCTGCTCACGTCTTCGCCGAGAATGCTCAGTTGCTCCGGGTTGGCCGTCCATTCCAGGCCGCGCTTGATGAATTCGCCGTTTACATTGCCCTCTTCGGAAGGCGACGGGAAAGAAATGGCCGGGGCGCTGATCTTGCCGCTCGTCAGTTGTTCATGGACCGCGTGTCCCAGCCAGGCCAACTGGTTGACCGCCGCGTGTTTCTCCGCGGTGTATTCGCCCGGCGCGTTCAAGGTGGCGCGCAGCCGCAGCAGCAGGGGGGCGAGGGATTTGGCGTACAGGTCGCGGACGAAGCGGTTTTTTTCTTCCTGCTCGACGCGCGCGAGCATGTCGATGCCGAAGGACGGCAGCAGCCATTTTTCCCGCGCGGCCTCGAGTTGCGCGATGTAGCGCATCTCGCCGTGCAGCGCGTCCGACTGCCCCGACACCATGTGGTGCGTGACCGCGGGCGGCAGGGTGGTGATGGCGCGGTTCTGGTAGAGCACGTTGGCCGCCATCAGCCCGCAGACGCAAAGCAGCACCAGATACCAGGCTCCCATGCCGACGATCCAGGCGCTCGAATACGCCGACAGCCTGCCGCGCAGGCCG
>JAISQQ010000410.1 GCA_031274075.1 Accumulibacter sp. | reverse complement strand
ACGGCGGGGCGTTCGACGCTTACGCCCAGGATGTCGGACTGGAACTGCATCAGGAAGTTGTTGGCGCACGCGCCGCCGTCGACCCGCAGGGTCTTGAGCTCGATCCCGGAGTCGGCCTGCATCGCTTCGAGCACGTCCTTGGTCTGGTAGGCGATCGATTCGACGGTGGCCCGGATGATGTGCCGGGCGCTGGCGCCGCGCGTCAGGCCGACGATGGCGCCGCGCGCGTAGGGATCCCAATACGGCGCGCCGAGTCCGGTGAAGGCGGGGATGACATACACGCCGTTGGAACTCTCGGCCTTGTTGGCGAAGTATTCCGTGTCGCTCGCGTCGCCGACGATCTTGAGCTCGTCGCGCAGCCACTGGACGGCGGAGCCGGCGACGAAGATCGAGCCTTCCAGGGCGTAGCAGACTTCGCCCTGCGGGCCGCAGGCCAGGGTGGTGATCAGCCCGTTTTCCGATTTGACGGCGGTGGAGCCGGTGTTCATGAGCATGAAGCAGCCGGTGCCGTAGGTGTTCTTGGCCATCCCGTTATTGACGCACAACTGCCCGAACAGCGCGGCCTGCTGATCGCCGGCGATGCCCGCGATGGGGATGCGGGTGCCGCCCCGGCCGCCGAGGTTGGTCTGCCCGTAGACCGTGGAGGAAGCCTTGACTTCCGGCAGCATGGAACGCGGAATGCCGAGCGCCTTCAGTATCCTTTCATCCCATTGCAGCGTGTGGATGTTGAACAGCATGGTGCGCGAGGCGTTGGTGTAGTCGGTGACGTGCACGCGCCCTTGCGTCATGTGCCAGATCAGCCACGAATCGATGGTGCCGAAAAGAAGCTCGCCCTTGGCCGCCTTGTCGCGCGCGCCTTCGACGTTGTCCAGGACCCATTTGATCTTGGTGCCGGAGAAATAGGGATCGACCAAGAGGCCGGTGTTCTCGCGCACATAGTCCTCGAAGCCTTTCTCCTTCTTCAGCTCGTCGCAGATGCCGGCCGTGCGGCGGCATTGCCAGACGATGGCGTTATAGACCGGCTTGCCCGTCTCTCTTTCCCAGACCACCGTGGTTTCACGCTGGTTGGTGATGCCTATGGCGGCGATCTCTTCCGACGAGATGCCGGCGCCGTTGAGGGCTTCGGTCAGGGTCGAACTCTGCGTCGCCCAGATTTGCATGGGATCGTGTTCGACCCAGCCGGGCCGGGGGTAAACCTGGGGGAATTCGCGTTGAGCGACGGCCACGATGGTCATGTCGTGATCGAGCACCACGGTCCGGGAGCTGGTGGTGCCCTGATCGAGCGCGGCAATGTATTTTTTGTTCATGAATCGATCCTCCTTTTGGATAAAAAATCCGCGATCAGGCTTGTTGCCGCCGCAGGGTTCTGGTAATGACGCCCTTATAGATGGCCGCCCCAAGGCACGCACCGATGATCGGAGCGATCAGGGGCACCAGGAAATAAGGAAGGGAAAGCTTGTCGTTCAGCGGGTATCCGGTCATCGCGTCGTTTCCCCAGCCGGCGAAAAAGGCGAACAGCCGGGGGCCGAAATCGCGCGCCGCGTTCATGGCAAAGCCGGTCAGGGGGCCGAAGGAAGCGCCGATGAGCGCCACCAGCAGACCGACGAGCAAACCGCCAAGGCGTGCGCCGGGCGCCGTATTGCCCTCGTCGCCGAGCGCCATGATAAGACACATCAGGATCGCCGTGATGACGAGTTCCACGAGAAAAGCCTGGGAAAAGGTGATCTGCGGGTTGGGGAAAGTGCAGAATACGCCCGCGAGAGCGGTCATTTGCGCCGGGTCTCCGCCCGCGGCGGCGATGGCGGCGTCGAAAGGCCCCTTGTAGAGAAGATAGGCAACCGTGGCGGCGCAGAATCCCGCGAGGAACTGGGCAAGGATGTAGGGCAGGACCTTGCGCCTGTCGAAACCGGCAAACAGAGCCAGCGCGATGGTCACGGAAGGGCTGAGATGCGCCCCGCAGACCCCGCCGCACACATAGACGCCCATGGCGACCGCCAAACCCCAGATGATGTTGATCTCCCACTGGCCGAGGCTCGCGCCCGCCAGTTTCAGCCCGGCGACGCCGGCGATGCCGCACAAGAGAAAGATGAATGTTCCCAGAAATTCAGACTGATACACTCCGAACTTGCCTTTTGCGCCGTCCATGACTACTTCCTTTCGCTTGAGGGTTAAGAAATATGTTTGCAATCGGCCGAAATGCGCAACCGTTCCCGGGCCGATTCTGTCTCTACCGTCTCCGCCGTCTCCGACTTGCGGCGTTCGTCGTCCCAGGCGCGTTCCGCAGGAAGATGCCGCGTCCGAACAGGGCTTCCCTGACCAAGTGGTATTGCGCCCGGTCGCGTTTCTTGACCGCCATTTCCAGGTAGCGCACGCCGCCGTGGACGAGCTTGGTGCTCTTGCTGCTCGAAGTCGTTCTTTTCCTCCTGCGCGACCTTCAGTCCGCGGCTGGCCGCGTCGACGGCGATGCCGCCGACGATCGACAGGTCGAAGACGTCCCGCGTTTTCAGGCGATCGAGAATGGCTTGACGATTCATTTTTTCTACCCTCTGATGTTCTTAAACGAAGATTATTCTTCTAATACGAACATTACGG
>JAISQQ010000277.1 GCA_031274075.1 Accumulibacter sp. | reverse complement strand
GACATCTGATCAGCGTCATAGATCGTATAGCGGTCGCGCCCCTGGCGCTTGGAGTCGTACAGCGCGATGTCGGCCTTGTCGAACAGTTCGCCGTAGTCGACGCCGTCGCGCGGCGCGATCGACACGCCGATGCTCAGCGTGGCGTGGAAGCTCGTTCCGCCTTCGGCGGCGAGGTCGGTGTCGCGCCAGTCTTTCATCAGCCTGGCGATGATGCCCGTCAGTTGTTCGATGTTGCCGACGCCGGTGCAGAATATGGCGAACTCGTCGCCGCCGATGCGCGCGATGACGTCGGAGGAGCGGAAGCAGCGGCGCAGCGCGTCGGCGAGCGCCTTCAGCGCGCTGTCGCCGCGCGGATGGCCGTAGTTGTCGTTTATCTGCTTGAAATAGTCGAAGTCGATGATGATGAAGGCGTGCATCTGTCCGTCTTCGCGCTCGGACAGCAGGCGCGCGACGCGCGATTCGAGCAGCCTGCGGTTGTACAGGCCGGTGAGGCTGTCGGTGCGGGCTTTTTGCTTGGCCTCGCCGAGTTGCCGGTATACGAACAGCGACGCCAAGAGCGCGCTGATCGCCTGCACCGTTTCGACGTCGCTGCGCCCGAGACGGGACAGGAAGGGCACCTGCTCCACCATGCGCCCGGTGATCAGCAGGCCCTCGAGCTTGTCTTCCACGACGATCGGCGAGGATACGAAATACGGCAGCTTGAGCGTGTTCCTCAGCGCCGCGAGGTGGTTTTCGCCGTCGGCCGCGGTGACCAGCACGGGATTCCTGGCGTCGAGGATGGCCGGCTCGATCTCGATGCCGCCGCTGAGCAGCCCTGCCTTTTCCTCCTCGGAATAGCCTTGCAGAACCACCGCCTGGAACCTGTTCTTGCCGGCGGGAACCAGGACGGCGGTCTTTTGCATGTTCAGCGCGCCGTTGATGCGCCGCACCACCGTCTTCAATATGTTGTCATATCCGCTGGTCTGGCGCAGCGACACCGACAACTCCGCCAGCAGGCTGAAGCCGCGCCTTTTCTGCTCCAGCTCGTGGCGCACCGCGATCGACTGCGCGTCGAGCGCCAGCGCCTTGGCCGCGTTCCGCTCGCAGAGCTTCAGGGCGGCTTCGACGGACACCGCGCCCTGCCCGTCGCTGGCTTTTTTCCGGCTCCAGGCTTTCGCGCCCGCGCGCGCCGCCCGGCGCGCGCCTTTCTTTCCCCGCGAAAAAAGGCAGAATACGCCGGTCCAGTCCAGCCCTCGGGAACGGCCTCCGAGCGGGGCGATTTCGACGCCGCTGTAAAGCCCCAGGAGCGGCACGCGCGCCCCGACCGCCTTGCGCACCACCACCGCGTCTTCGAGGTCCACGCCGCCGTAGCCGGCGCAGCGCCCGGCGCAATCGATGTACATGGCGAACACCGGCTCGCGTCCTTCCAGGCGCTCGAACAGCGCTTCGATCCGGGGCTGCATGTAGTCGAAATCGAACGAGCGGAACATCAACTGGAAGCGGGTGCCCTCGTCCATGTCCGGCTCGAACATCACGATCCCGCCGCGCTCCTTGTCCAGGGCGAGGCATAGGCGGCTGGCATAGTTGTTCTCGTCGAATTCCGCCCAGTGTTCGCCGTGGTTGATGCCGAACAGCAGGAAGAAAGGGTATTGCTCGGGCGTGATGCCCGGGCCGAGGATGCCGTCCATGAACGCGATCGCGGGCTGTCCGTCGATTTCCAGGATCACCGGGCCGTCGGCCCGGGTCACGGTGTAGTACGGCGAAGCCGGGCGGCAGCCGTGCATGATCGTGCTGTCGATGCGTATGTCGTCGGAAAAGGCGAAAGCCATCGCGCAATGCTCGCCGACCGAGCGGCCGATGAATTGCCGGGTCGGCGTGCACACATGGTCGCCCTGCATTCCGGCGCCGGTCAGTTCGGGCAGGAAGCCCAAGCCTTTTTCGATGCCCGCCAGCAGCCAGGAAGCCATCAGCAGGCGCACGCCGCCCGCGCTGCGGTCGACGGCTTCGTAAAACAGCATCACCGAAGAATCCGGCCGGGTCCCGAGCGCCGCGAGCCGCTCGCCCAGGCGGACGCCGGACGCCTCCTCGCCTTGCAGCAGGCCTTCGTCGGTCAGCACCCGGCAATCGGCGCCGTCGAGCCAGAGGCACGCCGCGCCCACCTGGTCTCCGGCGTAGCCGAAAGTATCGTTGGTGATGACCCCCACGGCCCCGCCGCCGTAGATGAGCGCCGCGTCCCCGGCCTCGGACGCGGCGGCGGCGCGCAGCACGTCCGCGTCGTGCCGGGCGGTGCAAAACAGCAGCACGATGTCGCAGGGGTCCTGCCGCCCGGCCATCTCCAGGGCCACCCGCACCGCCTGCGCCCCGGCGGCCGCGCTGTCCGGGATGTCGCTGTATCCTACGCCCGCGCGCATGACGTCCCCCGCCTAGCGTCCGGCCAGCGCGCGGTGGCGCGCGGCTCGCCAGGGGAGTCGGAGGAGTTGGGGGCGCGTTTTTTGCGGCCGCATCAGCGCTTGCCGAGCGCGAAGACGCAGATCGGTTCTTCGTCGGCCGCGATGTCCAGGGTTTTCCTGACGAAGTTCACGTCCATCGTCTCGGCATAACGCGCGCCGATCTCCAGGGTGTCCGACACGAGATAAAGCTGCTGCGTCATCGCGCCGGTGGCGACGTGCGTCCACTTGGCCCAATGCTGCGGCGAACCGCCTTTCTTCTTCAGGGAATCCTTGTTGCTCACGAAAATGAAGATATGGGACGCCGCGCCGGCAAAGCCCTGCGGATTGATCTTCGTCCTGAAATCGCCGCCGGCCGCCAGTTTCAGCGAGTGATCCTGCCAGGCGTAGCGGTAGATGCCCTCCTTGCCGGCCACATAGATATCGACGTAAGGTTCGAGGCCCTGGGCGAAGGGGACGGTCCACAGGCTCGCGCGGTTCTTGCCGGAGGCCGCCCAGAGCAGCGTCGAGAGTTCTTCCGGAGAAATGGCGTTCGACGGGAAACCGGAGCCTGGCGCCGAAGCGCGCGCCGCGACGGCGTCGAGCACCGGCTTGCCGCCGGCCTTCTGCGGCGCGGGCAAGGCGATCGACGAGGCGGGCTGCGCCTGCACCGCGCTCATGGTGAAGGCCGACAGGAACAAGACGGCGAAAAATGCGTGTTTCATTTTTTCTTTCCTTTCAGAAGTTGGAGCGTTTTATGTTTAATGCGGACAGCCGCGTTTTCATCCCGTCATTCCCTTGATCGCCGGAATCCAGGAGTTTGAGGTACGCACTGGGTCCCGGCTTTCGCCGGGACGACGGCTCTATGCTCATTCCAGTGTTCATGCGATGAAATGTCGATACTCAAGCCGAAAATACTCTGACCAAGGCGCGGGCCGGAAGGCTTTTCCCTACCCGCGCAGGGGAACGAGCGGGCAAGACCGCGGGCCGCGTTTCGTGTCTCTTGCGCCGGACGGGATTCCGTTCGGGTCACGCCGCCGGCCAGCCCGCCAGGAACTCCCGCCAATGCGGCTTGTCCAGTTTCTCCAGCGTGTCGCGCACGAAGCCGGTTTCCGTATCATACGCTTCGCGCGAGATCTCGCCGCGCATCAGGCAAAAACGCAGGAACACGAGGTAGGTGTTCATCACGTCGGTTTCGCAATAATCGCGGATGCCGGCGATCTCGCCGGCCTGCCAGGCGTCCCAGACCTTGCCGCCGTCCATGCCGAGCTTGCCGGGAAAGCCAATCAGCTTGGCCAGCTCGTCGAGCGGCGCGTTGGCGCGCGGCTGGTAGAGCGCCAAAATATCCATCAGGTCGAGGTGGCGCGTGTGGTAGCGGTTGATGTAGTTGTTCCACCTGAAGTCGCGGCTGTCGCCATAATCGCCGTCGCCCAGATC
>JAISQQ010000264.1 GCA_031274075.1 Accumulibacter sp. | reverse complement strand
GCTCCGGCGCGAATCCACGCGAAATCTTCACCCGTCGATTGAACGCCGCGCCGATCGTTTTTTGGCGAACCATCCGGCGATGACTCGCCGAGGAGCTTTCATGTACACCATCGTTACCGGCGCGGCCGGGTTCATCGGGGCGAACGTCGTCAAGGCGCTCAACGAGCGCGGCGCGACGCGGATCGTCGCCGTCGACAACCTGACGCGGGCGGAGAAGTTCAAGAACCTGGTCGATTGCGAGATCGCCGATTTCCTCGACAAGGAGGATTTCCTCGCCGGCCTGCGGGCCGGGCGCTTCGACGGCGCGGTCGACGCCGTGCTGCACCAGGGGGCCTGCTCCGACACCATGGAAGGCGATGGCCGCTACATGATGGAGAACAACTACCGCTATTCGCTGAACCTGCTCGACTGGTGCCAGGCGCGGAAGATCCCCCTGCTGTACGCGTCCAGCGCGGCGACCTACGGCGGCAGCCGCCAGTTCCGCGAGGAGCGCGCCTGCGAAGCGCCGCTCAACGTGTACGGCTACTCGAAGTTCCTGTTCGACCAGATCGTGCGCCGGCGCCTGCCGGAAGCGTCGGCGCAGATCGCGGGCTTCCGCTATTTCAACGTCTATGGCCCGCGCGAAGCGCACAAGGGGCGCATGGCCTCGGTGGCCTTCCATCACTACCGGCAGTTTCGCGGCGAGGGCAAGGTCAGGCTGTTCGAGGGCTGCGACGGTTACGCCAATGGCGGGCAGAAACGCGATTTCGTCCATGTCGACGACGTTGTCCGGGTGAACCTCTTTTTCCTCGATCATCCGCAAAAGTCCGGCATCTTCAACGTCGGCACCGGGCGGGCGCAGAGCTTCAACGAACTCGCCGCGGCCAATGTGAACAGTTGCCGCGCCCTGCAAGGCCAGCCGGCCGAGACGCTCGGCGCGCTGCTCGAACAGGGCTTCATCGAATACATCCCCTTCCCCGAAGCGCTGGCAGGCAAGTACCAGAGCTTCACCCAGGCCGATCTCTCCAGGCTGCGCGAGGCCGGCTACGACGCGCCGTTCGCCAGCGTCGAGGAGGGTGTGGCGCGGTACGTTCTCTGGCTCAAAGACCATGTATAAGACACTCGAAGACCTCGTCGGCGAAACGCCGCTGATCCGCCTGAAACACCTTTCCACCGCGGCCGAGGCGCGCGGGAACGTTCTCCTGGCCAAGCTGGAGGGCAACAATCCGGCCGGATCGGTCAAGGACCGGCCGGCGCTGTCGATGATCCGCCGGGCGGCGCGGCGCGGCGACATCGCGCCCGGCGACACGCTGATCGAGGCGACTTCCGGCAATACCGGCATCGCGCTGGCGATGGCCGCGGCGATGGGCGGCTACCGCATGATCCTGGTCATGCCGGAAAACCAGAGCGTCGAGCGCCGCCAGACGATGCGCGCCTTCGGCGCCGAGCTGGTGCTGACGCCGCGCGACGGCGGCATGGAACTGGCGCGCGACGTCGCCGAAAAGCTGCGCGACGAAGGCCGGGGCGTGATCCTCGACCAGTTCGCCAATCCCGACAACCCGCTGGCGCATTACGAGGGGACCGGGCCGGAAATCTGGCGCGACACGCGGGGGCGCGTCACGCACTTCGTCAGCAGCATGGGCACCACCGGCACGATCATGGGCGTGGCGCGCTACCTGAAGGAGCAAAATCCCGGCGCGTGCATCGTCGGCTGCCAGCCCGAGGATGGTTCGCAGATTCCCGGCATCCGCAAATGGCCGGAAGCGTATCTGCCGAAAATCTTCGACCGCGCGCTGATCGACCGCCTCGAATCCGTCTCCCAGGGCGACGCCGAGCGGATGACGCGCCGCCTGGCCCGCGAGGAAGGCATCTTCGCCGGCATCTCGTCGGGCGGCGCGATGGCCGTCGCCCTGCGCCTGGCCGAGGAAGTCCGCGACGCGACGATCGTCACCATCGTCTGCGACCGCGGCGACCGCTACCTGTCGACCGGCGTGTTCCCGGCGTGAAAGTGAAAGCTGGAAACCGGATAGACGGGAAAGCCGGAAGCCCGCACAGCCTGGGGGAGCAAAGCGAAGCCCGGCATCGCCACCGTCGTCTTTCGTCCTTTGGATAGTGATCGGGTCTTTTGCCGGGGTTCGCTTTGCTCACGCCAGAAGGCTCAATGAGGCGAGTCATTAAATCGCCTGTTTTTATGGATGGTTTTCTCGTGAGCACAAAAGAATACTGGATCGTCACGCTTTTACGGACAGTGATCGTCCTGCCTTTATTGTCGCAAGGCGGCTTTGTATTATTCATGTTGATTTACGGCGGGAAACATGCTTCCAGGGCGAATCTGGTTTTATCGTCCGTTGCCGGGCTTCTTTGTTTGTTGATCACGCTCAGCGCGCCCTTTTTCTACGGTAAAAGACTCGACTTGCCCGATAGATTCACCACCCGTTACGGGCCGTTCATCCTGCCCATGCTCTACACATTGCTGGCCTGGATCGCCGTCGCCTTCATCAGTGGCGGCGACGTCCGTGAAATCGGCTATGGAATATTGTTGTTCGCGCCCCTCATACCCTATTTCGCCATTGCTTTCGTTATGTCGTTCTTTGGCGAGTATTGGGCGCTTCCCTGCGCCGTTGTCGTGTCCCAGATTCTTTTCACCGTCATGTTCGCCCTGGGAACGTGGCGCGGGAGACGCTTCGCGACGCGCGACAACAAGCTTGCCGTCCCGGCCTTGTCGTGTGTCGCCGTTTTGGGCGCCGTCGCGGGCATAACGACCGCTGTACAGTATTACAGCGTTTTTCATCCCGATCCTGAAAGAGAAGTCCGGGAAGAAAGTAAATACCATTACGCTTACAGTCAGGCAGGGGAATACCACCTCTTCTTTGAAGTGGGCAATGAATTCGTCCCGCTCCGGCAAACCCCTTCTCTTCGCCTGGAACACGACCGGCCCAAATTGGACGGCGCCATCGCCTTATGGCCGGTTTACGGCGCGGCGGCGCGGGCGATATACGTAAAAAGCGAAAACGGCGCTGGCCGCGACGACCGCAAGGAAGCGGTGCAGTGTACGAATACCCCCAGCGCCTACGAGCGCCTGATTTCCGGTGAGACGGACATGATCTTCGCGGCCGCGCCCTCGGCGGATCAACAAAAGCTCGCCGCCGAAAAAGGGGTCGGCTTGACGCTCACGCCCATCGCGCGAGAAGCCTTCGTCTTCCTCACCCACGAACAGAATCCGGTCAAAAACCTGAGCGTCGACCAGATTCGCGCCATCTACAGCGGCAAAATCAACCACTGGAAAGAAGTCGGCGGCCCCGACGACAAGATACTGGCCTTCCAGCGCAACAAGGATTCGGGCAGCCAGACCACCATGGAGCGCACCGTCATGCGGGACGCCGCGATGAGGACGCCGCTCGAAGCGGAATACCACAGCAGCATGGGCGGCATCATCCGCGCCGTCGCCGACTACCGCAACTACCCCAACGCCCTCGGCTATTCCTTTCGCTATTACGCCACGGCGATGAACACCGTCCCCGGCGTCGCCCTCTTGTCGGTCGACGGCATTGCCCCCACGCCCGAGAACATCCGCAACGGCGCCTACCCCTTCATCTCCGACGTCTACATCGTCACCGCCCGCCCGCTCTCCGAGAACGCGCAAAAACTCCGCGACTGGTTCCTTGGCGACGAGGGCCAGCAACTCATCGTCGACGTAGGCTATGTGCCGATCAGGCCGCCAAAGGAGCCAGGGTAAGCCCAAGCCGCGCTTGCCGGAACGCTTCTTCCTCAATTCTGCTACGCTTACTGATCCCTGATCCCTGATCCCTGATCCCTGCCAACATGCCCCCTGTCCTCGTTTTCGACATCGAAACCATCCCCGACGTGGCGGGCTTGCGCCGCCTGCATGGCCTCGATCCGGCGCTGTCCGACGCCGAGGTGGCGGAAATGGCCTTCCAGCAGCGGCGGGCGCAAAGCGGCAACGATTTCCTGCCGCATTACCTGCAGCGCGTCGCCGTCATTTCCTGCGCGCTGCGCGCCGGCAAGGACCTGCGCGTGTGGTCGCTGGCCGGGCCGGAGCAGGGCGAGGGCGAGATCATCCAGCGCTTCTTCGACGGCATCGAGAAATTCACCCCGCGCATCGTCTCCTGGAACGGCGGCGGCTTCGACCTGCCGGTGCTGCATTACCGCGGCCTGATCCACGGCGTCGCCGCGCCGCGCTACTGGGATCTGGGCGACGGCGATTATGGCGACAGCCGCGACTTCAGGTGGAACAACTACATCAACCGCTACCACACGCGCCACCTCGACCTGATGGATATTTTGGCGCTCTACCAGCCGCGCGC
>JAISQQ010000235.1 GCA_031274075.1 Accumulibacter sp. | reverse complement strand
GCGCGCGGTCAGCTTGCCGCGCTCGTGCTGCTGCTCGACGCGCTTCGCTCCGCCGCCTTGCACTGCCCGCGACCGTAATTCGCGCAGCGCTTCCAGACTCTTTTGTGTCTTCCCTTCTGATGCCATCTTTACTCCCTGGAAAGGTGCCGTTCCCGTCGAACGGCGTTGTGAAACATGGACATGGGCCGCGCCGCCTACAGGCCGAGCAGGCCGAACATCACGTAGCAGAGAAAGCCGCCGACCACCGACATCGACATGCCCCAGATCATCAGTTGGCGGAACAGCTTGCCCTTATCCTCGGATTCGGCCGCGCAGGCGACGCACACGGCGCCGAACAGCGACAGCGGCGCGGTATCGACCAGGTGCGAGCCGACGTTGATCGAGGACACCATCGCCACCGCGCTGCCGCCGCCCAGCGATTCGACCAGTCCGGGCACCAGCGGCAGGAACATCGGCATCACCACGCCGGATGAACTCGAATAGCTCGAAATGATGCCGGTGACGAAGGCGAGCACGCCATTGACGCTGGTCGGGGTGGAAACCGCCGCGATCATGTTGACCAGCGCGTTCAATCCGCCCGCCTTGTCCATGACGTCGACCAGGATGCCCATGCCGCCGACCATGATGATCACCGACCACGGCATCGATTTGATCGACATCTTGCTGTCGCCGGCGTTGACCAGCAGCAGGAAAGCGCCGAGCAGGAAGGCGACCGCGCCGACGTTCGGCACCTTGCCGTTGCCGATGACGCTCATGAACGTCGTCGAGAACAAATCCTTGGTGACCGATACGCCCGGGAGGATGACCAGCAGGACCAGTAGCGCGATGCAGGCGACCGTCAGCCATTGCGCCCGGTTCATGGGTTCGGGTTTCGGCGCGACTTCGTCGATGCTGAGCGTCGAGTTGCGCTGGGCGCGGACCCACGCCCAGCCCCCGAAGACGAAGAAACCGCCGACGTTGGCGATCAACTGCGCGAACATGGAATTGAAATAGATCTTCCAGCCCAGCGCGTTGACGTCGCCCATCGTCTGCCCCATCGTCTCGAGTTTCGGAATCATCTGGGTTACGAAGTGGGTCGAAATGATCCCGGTCGGCGCGATCGGCGAAAACGCCGCGCCTTCCGCCGCGCCGACGATGAGCAGGGACATCAGGAAGGCCTTCATGCCGATGCGGTCGGCGATGGCCATCGCCACCGGCGCCATCAGCGTGAAGGTGGCGATGTTGCCCGGGCCGATGGTGGTGATGATGGTGATCAGCAGGAACAGGATCAGCGGGATCAGCGCGGTATTGCCCCCGGCCAGCCGGATCGCGTTGCTGGTCAGCTTCTCCATCGTTCCGTTGGTGGTGGCGATGCCGAACATGAAGCACACCCCGGTCAGGATCATGAACAGGTCCAGCGGCCAGGACTGCATGACCTTGTTGGCGGGCAGCCCGGCGAAGATGGCGCCGACGCCGATGGCGAACGCGATGCCGACGATGCCCACATTCAGATCCTCGTTGTACATGGAAATGCCAACGACTATGATCACTCCGATCAGGGACGCCATGGCGGCGACGGACATGTCAAACATAATTCCCTCTCTTTCAGCAATGAATGACGCGCTTTCTTTTTATTGTTTGCCGCTGCCGGCGCTCCCGGTTTCCCGGCCGCGATCCGGCATCGCGGCTACTATCGTCTTCAGGATGGAAGCTGGCAATTGTGGAAATCCGCAGCGAAGCGGAACAACGGAAAAAAACGGCGGCATACTTCTGGCTGGGCGAAAACGCCTCGCCCGCCTCTTCGAGACTGGAATGAAAAGATGAAAAACTCAGGGAAACGAATCGCCGCGCTGTGCGCCGCGCTCTCTTTCGCCGCGCCGCTGGCCGCGGCCGAGCCGCAGACCGTGATCAGGTTCAGCCACGTCGTCGCGCCGGAAGCGCCCAAGGGAAAAGCCGCCGAGTTCTTCGCCGGCCGGGTGGCCGAGCTGACCCGCGGGGCCGTCAAGGTCGAAGTCTATGCCAACTCGACCCTGTACAAGGACAAGGAGGAAATGGAAGCGCTGCAGCTTGGCGCCGTGCAGATGCTCGCGCCGTCGGTGGCCAAGCTCGCGCCGCTCGGCCTGAAGGAATTCGAGGTTTTCGACCTGCCCTATATCTTCGACACGACCGCGCTGCTGCACAAGGTCACGCAGGGGCCGATCGGCGCGGCGCTGCTGGACAGGCTCGAACCCAAGGGAATCAAGGGGCTGGCGTTCTGGGACAACGGCCTGAAATCGTTCTCCGCAAACCGCCCGCTGCGCACCCCGGCGGATTTCCGCGACCTGAAACTGCGCATCCAGCCGTCCAAGGTGCTCGAATCGCAAACCCGGGCCCTGGGCGCGTTTCCCCTGGTCACGGCCTTCTCCGACGTCTATCAGGCCCTGCAGACGGGCATCGTCGACGGCACCGAGAATCCGCACTCCAACTTCTACACGCAGCGGATGCACGAAGTCCAGGGGCATATGACGCTGACCGGGCATGGCTACCTCGGCTACGTCGTCATCGCCAACAAGCGCTTCTGGGACGGCCTGCCGTCCCGGATCCGCAATCTGATCGAACAAGCCGTGAAGGAGGCCACCGTTTACGCCAACCGCATCGCCCAGGAGGAAAACGACCAGGCGCTGGCGAAGATCCGGGAGACGGGACAGACGCAGGTCCACGAGCCGACGCCCGCCGAACTCGCGGAATTCAAGAAAGCCCTGCTCAGGACGCACCGCGAAATGGCGCCCCGTATCGGCAGGGAAATCATCGAAGCGATCTACCGGGAAACCGGGTTCACTCCCGGCGGCGACGCCGGAACGCGATAGCGCCGCCCTCGCCGCTCGCCAGGGCAGCAACGTAATTCAGAGGTGATAGTTTAAATACAGGATGATTTTACACGGTCAACAGGTTCAACGTCCTGGTGTCCGAAATGGACTTGAAATTGCCGTCCTGCCTTGTCATCAGCTTGTAGATTTCATCGACTGC
>JAISQQ010000234.1 GCA_031274075.1 Accumulibacter sp. | reverse complement strand
GCGCGCGGTCAGCTTGCCGCGCTCGTGCTGCTGCTCGACGCGCTTCGCTCCGCCGCCTTGCACTGCCCGCGACCGTAATTCGCGCAGCGCTTCCAGACTCTTTTGTGTCTTCCCTTCTGTGGCCATCTTTACTCCCTGGAAAAATCGGGTTTTATCCCGCAATATCAATGCCCTGCCGCCAAGGAACCGCAAAAACCCGAACCAAACCGCAATTACAGGGACAAACCCTTGCGGGCCGGCGGCCGCGTCATCCCCGTGGAAAAGCCAAGCTCGGCATTCTAGTTCAACCGAACCGCTGATGAAAGTATTTTCAGAAGACAGGGAACAGAAATTTTTGCCGGCGCGAAGCGCCCGGTAACCGACTGTCCTCTGTCTTCTGTCTTCTGTCCTCTGATAGTGGTAAATTCAAGACCTTGGTTGGCAAATACGGCTGGATATCATGAAGGTCGATAAAGCGGTATTTCGGAGGGTGCTTTGTTCATCCAGGATCCGAAAGTACGGGTTGGGGGTTCTTGCGGCTTTCGCGCTGTTCGGGATCTTGGGTTTTTGGGCGCTGCCTCCCATCGTCAGGCACGTCGCGGCCAATAAACTGAGCGAGGCGCTGCATCGGCCGGTGAGCATCCGCGGCGTCGGCATCAATCCCTTCGCGCTGTCGCTCACCGTGGAAGGCGTGGATGTCAAGCAAGGCGAAGGCGGCGAGAGCTTTGCCGGTTTCGAGAGCCTGTACCTGAATCTGCAGGCGAGTTCCCTGTTCCGCTGGGGGCTGGTGATCGATGAAATCCGGCTGGCCGGTCCGAAAATCCGCGTCGTGCGCCTGGCCGAGAACCGCTACGACTTTTCGGACCTGATCGATGAGTTCATGGCCGGGCCGAACGAAACGGAGGACGGGCCGCCGCCGGCGTTCTCGCTGAACAACATCCAGATTTCCGGCGGGACTTTCGAATTCGACGACCGCGTGACCGGCGAGCGGCACGTGGCCGGAAACGTCCGCCTGGCGCTGCCTTTCGTTTCGAGCATGGATTACGCCACCAATATCTTTGTCGTACCGCATTTCTCGGCGACCCTCAACGGCGCTCCGCTCGACGTCAGGGGCCGGAGCAAGCCATTCGCCGAATCCCGGGAAAGCGAATTCCTGCTGACGCTGGACGGCGTGCAGTTGCCGAAATACTTCGGCTATTCGCCGGTCAGGCTGCCGATGAAGCTCGAATCGGGCACGCTGAACACGGATCTGACGCTGGTTTTCAGCCAGGAAGCGGGAAAGATGCCCCGCCTGGTGGTTTCGGGCAAGGCCGCGGTGGACGACCTGAAGGCGACCGATCCGGAGGGACAGCCGCTGGCGGCTTTCAAGCGGCTCGACGTCGCCGTCGCTTCGGCGGATGTGTTCGGCGGCCGCGTGGCGATCGACCGGGTGGCGCTCGATTCTCCCGAGATCGCCGTGCGCGCGAGCCGGGAGGGAGCGATCAACTGGCTGGATCTCTTGCCCGCGGCGGCCGCGGCCGATTCCGGCGAGCCGGCCGGACAGGCGTCCAAACCCGTCGAATGGTCGCTCGGCGAGGCGAAGATAAGCGGCGGCGCGCTGCGCTGGGACGACCAATCGAATTCCCGGGCTTTCCAGGCCGAGTTCAAGGACATCGACGCGCAGGTGAAAAATCTCGACGGACAGGGCGCGGTGGCCGATTTCGAGCTGGCGTGGAAGATCGATGGCGGGGAAAGCCTGAAGGTCGACGCCTTCGCCGTCAAGGACGGAAAACTGGATCTGGCGAAACAGCGGGTCTCGATCGGCGAGGTTCGCCTTACGCGCGCGCGGGCCTCGATCACGCGCTCGGCCGACGGGCGGATCGAATGGATCGAGCCGCCCGCGCTGCGTTCCTCCTCCTCATCCTCCGCCGCGCGGGAAAACACGCCGGCGCCCTGGATGGTGGAGATCGCCAGCTTCGCGGGGGAAAAGCTGGGGATCCGCTTCGAGGATTCCGCGGTGTCGCCCAAGGCGGTGCAGAGTATCGAGGGCCTGGGCTTCGAACTGTCCGAGGTGTCGAGCGAACCGGGCCGGACGGCCGGCGTGAAGGCGGCGTTCAGGTTCAACCGCCGGGGCGAGGTGGCGGTCGACGGCAAGCTGGGTCTCATGCCGCTCGACGCCGACCTGAACCTGCGGCTCAAGACCGTCGAGCTGGCGCCGCTGCAAGCGTATTTCTCCGAAAAGCTGAACATCAACGTCAAGCGCGGGTACGTGACCGCCAGCGGCAAGGCGCAGTTGCGCCAGCTTGCGGAAAAGGACGAAGAGGATGGAAAAGACGGAAAGGATGGCGCGGGCGGCGGCCTCACCGGCGGCTTTTCCGGGCAGTTGACGGTCGGCGATTTCCAGGCGGCCGACAAGGCGGGCGCGGCCGATTTCCTGCGCTGGAAGTCGCTCCGCCTCAGCCAGGTCAAGGCGCTTCTTGGACCGGAATCGGTGTCGATAGGCGACGTCGCGCTGGCCGATTTCTTCGCCCGCGTCATCGTCAGCCCGGAAGGGAAGCTCAACCTGCTCGGGATCGTGCGCCAGGACGAGAAAGCGGAGGCGAATCCCGAGGCGTCTACCGGGACGCCTTCCACCGAGGCCGCCGCGCCGGAGGGCAGGGCGACGGCGCCGGTCGCCGGGGAAGGCCCGCCGGCGCTGCCGGTCGCCATTGGCAAGATCACGCTGCGGGGCGGCAGCGTCCGCTTTACCGACAACTTCGTGAAGCCCAGCTACACGGCCAACCTCGGAGAGATCGGCGGCAGCGTCACCGGCCTGTCTTCCAAACCGGGGACCCAGGCCCGCCTGGAATTGCGCGGCAGCTACGACAAGGTCGCGCCGCTGAACGTCTCGGCGCGGATCAACCCCTTGTCGGCCAAGCCGTACCTGGATCTGCAGGCCGACCTGAAAGACATCGAGCTGACTTCGCTGTCAACGTATTCCGGGAAATACGCGGGCTACGCCATCGAGAAGGGCAAGCTGTCGCTCTTCGTCAAGTACAAGATAGAAGACGACCGGCTGGAAGCCGAGAACCGGGTTTTCCTGGATCAGTTGAGCTTCGGCGACGCGGTGGACAGTCCGGACGCCACCACGCTGCCGGTGCGCCTGGCCGTTTCCCTGCTCAAGAACCGCAACGGCGAGATCGACATCAACCTGCCGATTTCCGGTTCGCTCAACGATCCGCAATTTTCCGTCGGCGGACTGATCGTCGAGATGCTGGTCAATCTGCTGCTCAAGGCCGCGACTTCGCCGTTCGCGCTGATCGGATCGATGTTCGGCGGCGAGGAACTTTCCAGCGTCGATTTCGATCCCGGCCGCGCCGCGCTCACGCCGGAAGCCGTGAGGCGCCTGGAAAGCCTGTCCAAGGCGCTGCTCGAGCGGCCCACGCTCAAATTCGAGATCGAGGCTTGGGCCGACCCAGGGCAGGATACGGAAGGGCTGAAGCGCGCGCGTCTCGAGCGTAAACTCAGGGCGATGAAGCGCGAGGATAGGGAAGAAAAAGAGGAAAAGGAGGAAAAGAGCGAGGAAAGCGACGCCTCCGCGAGACCGGTCGAAATCACCCAGGAGGAGTATCCCGCCTTGCTGGAACGCGTTTACAGGGCGGAAGACTTTCCGAAACCGCGCAACGTGCTCGGTATGGTGCAGAGCCAGCCGGTCGAGGAGATGGAAAAACGCCTCCTGGACCATTCGACGGTTGGCGAGGACGACCTGAAGAATCTGGCCGACCGCCGCGCCAAGGCGGTGCGCGACTGGCTGATCGCGCACGGGGTGGCGGCGGAACGGATCTTCCTGCTGCCGAGCAAGGCCCGTGTGGCTGGTGTGGCTGATGTGGCCGGCGAGGGCGAATCGGGCCGCCGCGCCAGTTTCTCGCTCAAATGACGGCGGCGGGAACGTGGGAACATTGATACGGGAGGATGTCGATGAACCGCGACGCTAACGATCCTCCGCGGCCCGCCGGGCAGGGCGGCGCGCCGCTGCCGTTTCACGCCGTGGTCCATGTCATCGACGACGACGCCATCGCCCTGTGGATGTTCCGGGAATTGTTGCAGGGCGTCGGCGCGGAAATCAGGGTCTTCGGCTCGGCGCGCGAGTTCCTCGACGGCTATCGTCCGAATCCCTGCGAATGCCTGGTGTGCGACCTGAGGATGCCGGAAATCGGCGGGCTCGAAGTGCAGCGGCGACTGCTGGAGCAGGGCAGCCACCTGCCGATCATCCTGGTTTCCGGATACGCCGACGTTCCGCAGGCGGTGGAGGCCATCAAGAAGGGCGCGTTCGATTTCCTCGAAAAACCGGTCGACGGCGCGCTGCTGGTCGCCAAGGTGCGGAGCGCGCTGGAACACAGCCGGGGGCGGCACGCGGAGCATCTGGCGCGGTGCGCGCGCGAAGCCCGGCTGGCCCTGCTGACCACCAAGGAACGGCAGATCGCGGAACTCGTCGCCGCGGGCAAGTCGAGTCCGAAGATTGCGCAGGCGCTCGACATCAGCGTGCGTACCGTGGAAAACCACCGCGCCCGGCTGATGGAAAAGCTGCACGTCGAATCCCTGGCCGAACTGGTCAGGCTCTTTCCGTGACGCCCGGCGCAGGCGACGCGGAGGGCACGGGGAAAGGCCGGTGAAAAGCGATTGCAGGCTCGGCCCGATCCACGCTGGCCTCGATCCTGGCGTCCAGGGCTACACCGGCAGACGCGAAAGCGTGACCGGCAGTGTGCAGGTGAAGTTCGAGTTTCAGCGGGCATCAGATGTCAGGTGTCAGGGATCAGTAATTCTTGCGGGCGCGAAGCGCCCGGTAACTGATCTGATCCCTGACATCTGATCCCTGATTCCTGTATATATTGAGGGAAATACGATGTCGAGAAGAACGCATTTTCTTGCGGCGGTCGCACTGATGGCCCTGTGTGGACTGTCCGCGCCGGCGCGGGCGGCCTCTGCCGACGATTTCAGAACGGCGGAATACCTGGACAGTACCGGCCTGGAGAGCCTGCACGCGGCTGAAGCGTATGCCTTGGGTTTTACGGGAAAAGGAGTGACCCTCGCGATTCTGGACAGCAACGCATGGCCCGCGCACCCGGAGTTCGCGGCCAAAAACCCGTTTCCCGTTGAATACTATACCAACCCTGTCACGTACACGAATTGGGTACACGGAGTGCATACGTCCGGCACAATTGCCGCAACCAGAGACGGTTACGGCATGCACGGAGTGGCCTTCGACGCGAATCTCCTCTCCCTCGTCGGAGTGGACGGGGATGCGCACCAAAACTTTTCCCCTGAACCGCAGGCAACCGCGCTGAAATCCATCTGGAATCACCCGGAAATCAGCATCATCAGCAACAGTTGGGCATACTCTTATCTCAATCTGGCCCAATACCAATACCGAGGAGGTAGCTGGCTTTATGGAAGTTATATGGCCTGGGAAATTGCCGATGTGATCGCTCCTCTGGCGCACGAACGCGACTTATTGCTCGTCTTCGGCGCCGGGAACGACGGCATGAGTTCACCGGCTGTTCCCGCGGCCCTGCCTTCTGTTTTGGGCGGCGCGCAGCTTATCCTCGGCACGGCGAATCCCCATAATGTTGATCAGGGGCGGCGGCTGGCCCGCAACATTATCAGCGTCATGGCCTTTGACCCGTCAGTGCCGCAAACGAACAGTCTGACCTTTATTGCTCCTTTTTCCAACTTGGCCGATGGTGCGCGTAATTACAGCCTCCTTGCGCCGGGAGTGAACATATATTCCAGCGTCGTTCCGAGAGCGGAGAACGGGGATAGCTACTATGTACAGATGAGCGGCACCTCGATGGCCACGCCTCATGTGGCGGGCGTCGCGGCGCTGGCGAGTGAAGCATTCCCGTATATGGGCGGCAAGCAGCTTGCCGACGTGCTGCTCTCCACAGCCGACCCGATAACCGATCTGCCGCCCTTTGTGATTCTGATTGACTACGCCTCAATCTCCCTCGGCTTCAGAGTTTTTACAGCCGACGCAAACCTTGATTCGAGCGCGCTGAACGGCAGGGAAGACGAAATCCGCAAAATTTACGATACGTGGCTCAAAGACACGACACATCCGGTGGATTATGCCGCGTTCAGAAGCGCACTTGCGAATGTTCTGGACTCGGCGGCGCTCACTGCGGGCTATGACCCCGACGAGCACGGTAAACGCGTCATAACCCCGGAGCAATACAAGGGACTGTTCGGCATGGGTATCGTCAACGCATACAGGGCCGTGCAGGGACCGGGCCTGCTTGACGCAAGCCGCATGTGGAGTGAGGACAAGGACAGCGCGCACGGCGGCGACTTCGCCCTGTACCCCGTGGACACCAAGGGCTACGACAGCTTTTGGAGCAACGATATAGGACAGGTAAAAGTTGATGCCGCCAACACGGACCTCTACAACAGCGCGCTGCTCGGCCTGGATGTCGGCCTGCGCAAACAGGGCGCAGGTGTTCTGTACCTGACCGGAAACAACAGCTACAGCGGCCCCACCGTAGTAGAAAGCGGCGGCATTTCCCTGGGCCAGACAGGACAAGCGGACCGGACAGCCAAGCTGGCCGGCGACGTTTACATCGGCCCGGACGGCCTGTTCACCGGCAACGGCTTCGTTGCCGGCAGCCTGGAATCCCACGGCCTGCTCCGTCCCGGCCTGGAGTCCGGCCCGAGCGATCTCACGGTACAAGGCGACGTGAGCAGCGACGGCACGCTGCAAGTACAGCTTTGGCCAGAAGCCGGACGCGCCAACAAACTGGTTGTTGGCGGCGACCTCGACCTGAGCGGCGCCACGGTAGATGTCGTAAGCATGGCCGGCGGCGGCGATCTACCGACGGGCCGCTACGCCGTCATCGAAAGCGACAGCCTCACCGGCCAACCCATCAACGCCGAAGACGAAGCCCAACAAGGCGCGACCCTGTTGCACAAATTCCGTCTCGATACCCAGGACAAGACCCTGTACTTCTCCTACGCCGGAAGCGCCGCCGCGCCCCAAGCCCAAGCCCTGTCCGAAGGCTTCCTGAGTTCGATGGCGCTGATCAACCGAAGCGCCGACACCCTGGAAGCCGGCCTGAGCCAGATCGTTACCGCCGCCAGAAGCGGCATGAGACAAGAAGGCAGCGGACTCACCGGCTTCGCCATCACCCGCGGCGGCCGATCGCGGCACGACACCGGCTCCCACATCGACGTCAGCGGATTCTCCCTGCTCACCGGCGCCACCCTCGCACGGCCCCTCAGCGGAACGAATCCCGGAATCCTGACGCTCGGCGCCTTCCTCGAATACGGGCAAGGCGACTACGACAGCCACAACGCCTTTACCAACGCCGCCCCAGTCAAAGGCCACGGCGACACCGACCACCTCGGCGTCGGCCTCCTGGGACACTACGAAATCAACGCCGCCGGCCCCCGGCACTCCTACCTCGAAGCCAGCGGACGGATAGGACGCGCAAAAAGCGACTTCGCCAGTCCCGACCTGCGCGACAGCCAAGGCCAATACGCCCGATACGACACAGAAAGCCAGTACTACGGACTGCACATAGGCGCCGGCCACGTCTGGAAAGCCAGCGAAGCCGCCACGCTGGAGCTCTACGGAAAATACTTCTGGACACGGAGGAAAGGCGATACCGTCACCCTGCCCACCGGCGACCCCGTCAAATTCAAGGCCGTGGATTCCCACCGCCTGCGCCTGGGAGCGCGCCTCAGCCACCCCCTCACCGACAAGCTCAGCGCCTACCTAGGCGCCGCCTACGAACACGAATTCGCCGGCAAAGCCCGCGCCACGACCTACGGCCACGCCATCGACGCCCCGGAACTGCGCGGCTCGACCGGAATCGGCGAATTCGGACTGAGCGCCCGACCCACGTCCGGATCCCCGATCCGCTTCGACCTCGGCGTCCAGGGCTACACCGGAAGACGCGAAGGCGTGACCGGCAGTGTGCAGGTGAGGTTCGAGTTTTAGGGGGCGGGATGGCAGGGATCAGGTGTCAGATCAATTACCGGGCGCTTCACGCCCGCAAGAATTACCGATACCTGACATCTGATACCTGATTCCTGACACGTAGGGCGGATTGACATCCGCCCTACGAAAACCACCGGGCCGCATGAATATGGGCTTGCAAACATCAACTCGAATAGCCCATCGGCTTTGCATTGGGGTTCGCTTCGCTCATTCAACCTGGGCAGGCTTACGCAGTATTTCCTTGAACATGTTCATTTCCAACGCCAGGGGTTGGGTGAATTGGTATCCCGAAAATAGCTATGCCTATCATCGCTATGAAACGTATAGTGCCACCGAAAAGCAATATCCAGCGCCCAGGCCGCCTGTTCTTTTGCCGCGTCAGGCGTCAGGTGAAAGGATTGTTGGTAAAACCGGCCCAATGCTTGTTCGGCAAGAGGATATTGACGCAAAATCTCCCGATGCAGTCTACGATAACTGGCTCCCTTGCGAGACCACGCTTCCAGATTTTCATCCACTTCCGCGCGGGTATTGTAAGGACCTCTCCTCTCTCCCAATGCCCACGGACGCATCGCCACATTTATCCAGGCCTGCCCTGCGCTCCAACGCAATCGAGAAATTGGTTTAAGCGTCCCTCCATCATCCTGTCCCATGCTTTCGTCCAGCAGCCGTTCCAATCGGCGAACGGCTGGCGGCAGCAAACCAGCCGCTAAAACGGCTGGCGACAATGATCCGACCACAAAATTGACATCCGGACGGAAATGTATCGTACAGCGATCTTCAGCGCCCGCAGGCCCAATAGTGCTGACCCGCCATGTGTCAAGCATATCGTAATAATTTGGCCCCGCTACAATCATCCAATATTGCCCGGAATCCTTTTGCCGGAAAACAAGCGGTGGTCTCGATGCGTTATTGATAATTGCGCCAAGTTTCCAAGGCCCATAAGGGTTTTCTTCGAGAGTGGATAAAAATGGTGATAGTTTAAATATAGGTTGATTTATCATCATGTTCAAGTTAAGAAATTTGTATTCACAACAAGGAGGCGAGAGGGAAATGGGAAGAAACCTCAAAGAACTCATGGCGCTTGTAA
>JAISQQ010000230.1 GCA_031274075.1 Accumulibacter sp. | reverse complement strand
TTCGGAACCCCGCTCGTTGGTCAAACTCCCTGGATTCCGGCTTTCGCCGGAATGACGCTGCCGCCGCCGTTGCGGGGCTGGTGCCCCGCGCTCCCAGAAAGGCGCACACCTCCCGCCGGTTCCCCGAATCCCGTGGTGCGGGAAAGCGCCGCACGAAATAAGCGGCGGCTGCGCCGCCGGAGAAAAGGACCGGCGGGAGGCGCTTCGCTTTCCCGCCCTACGTGGCAGGTATCAGATGTCAGGTATCAGGGATCAACAATTTTTGCGGGCGCGAAGCGCCCGGTTACTGAACTGTCTTCTGTCCTCTGTCTTCTGTCCCCTGACCCCCCATCGCCTGTTCGAGATCGGCGATCAGGTCGTCGGGGTCTTCCAGGCCGATGTGCAGGCGGATCAGGTGGGGGTGGCGGCTCCAGTCGGCTACGGTGCGCGCCTGGCGCATGTCGGCCAGCATCGACAGGCTTTCGAATCCGCCCCAGGAAGCGCCGATGCCGAACAGGCGCAGGGCGTCTACGAGGCGCGCCGCGGCGGATTCCGCGGGGTCTTTCAGGGCGAAGGACAGGAGGCCGTTGCTGCCGGAAAAATCGCGCCGCCAGAGCGCGTGGCCGGCGTCGTCCGGCAAGGCCGGATGGAAAACCCGCGCCACGGCGGCTTGCCTTTGCAGCCATTGCGCGACGCGCAACGCGCCGGCGGCGTGCAGCGGCAGGCGCGCCGCGAGCGTGCGCGATCCGCGCAGGATCAGCCAGGCGTCGTCGGGGCTGACGGTCATGCCGTGCGCGTCGAGCGAGCGGTTGATTGGCTCCCAAGCGTCCCGCGTGGTGGTCACCGCGCCCATGACTACGTCCGAGTGCCCGCTCAGGTACTTGGTCGGCGCGGAAACGACGATGTCCGCGCCCAGCGCCAGCGGCTGGTACAGATAGCCCGCGCCCCAGGTGTTGTCGGCGGCGAGGAGGATGCCGCGCGCGTGCGCCAGGCGGGCCAGCGCAGGCAGGTCGGCGATCTCGTAGGCCAGCGAACCGGGCGATTCGGCGTAGATGAGGCGCGTCTGCGGACGCAGCAGCGCCTCCACGCCTTGCCCGTCGGCGGCGAAGAACGAATAGTCGATGGCGAAGCGCTCGAAGAACTGCCGCGCGAAATGGCGCACCGGTTCGTAAACCGCGTCCGAAACCAGCACGTGATCGCCGGGCCGCAGGCAGGCGACCAGCGTCTGGGTGATCGCGGCGAGGCCGGTGGGCAGGAGGCGCGTGCGGTAGCCGCCTTCGAGTTCGCTGATCACGTCCTCGAGCGCGTAGGCCGTCGGATTGCCGCGCGCGCCGTAGGACAAGAGGCGCTCGTCGCCACGCCGGCGGCGAACGTCGGCGAGCTGCGCGAGGTCGTCGAAAAGGATGGTGCTGGCGCGCACCAGCGGCGGATTCACCGCCCGCCCGCCGTCGACGCGGGTCGACAGTCCGGCGCGGTTGAGGCGGGTGCGCGGCTTCAGGGCCGAAAAGGAAGGCGTGCTCTTTTCTCTGGAATCATCGCTCATGATCGTTTACTCCGCGCCAACGCGGTTTTGGTCTCCAGGGCCGTCGCCCGCGCGGATGTCGCAAGTGGTTGAAAGAAATCGTTGAGATTCAAGTTGTCGTGACGAGTCCAGGGGGGCCGCGTAGGACTTCCGGGGAACAGGCTGGCCGGGGGTTCCTGGGAGCGCGGGGCTTCTGCCCCGCAACAGCGGGAATGGCACGACCGCCGCCGTTGCGGGGCTGGTGCCCCGCGCTCCCAGGGGGTGCATTTCTTCACGCGCGATGGAAGGCATTTTTGTGCCACATAAGGAGGCGTTCGGCGGTTTGCGCCGGAAGGCTGGCCGGGTTGGGGTTTCCTGGGGGTGCCCACCTCGCCGCGATCGACGAGCGCCGGAATCTCGACGCCGTTACCCGTGGGCCGGAAACAGGGGCCGGACGTGCCTGCTGCGCGATGGCTGGCTCGCGGCGTCAATTGCGCAGGCCGTTGATGAAGGCGTGCGTGCGCGGGCTGCGCGGCGCGTGGAAGATGTCCCGCGGCGTGCCGCGCTCGACGATCTCGCCGCCGTCGGTGAATACGATCTCGTGGCTGACTTCCTCGGCAAAGCGCATTTCGTGCGTCACCAGGAGGCAGGTCATGCCGTCCTCGACCAGTTGCCGGATCACCGACAACACTTCGCCGACGGTCTCGGGGTCGAGCGCCGAGGTCACTTCGTCGAAGAGCACGAGTTCCGGGTGCATGGCCAGCGCCCGGGCGATCGCCACGCGCTGCTGCTGGCCGCCGGAAAGCTGGCCGGGATAGGCGTCGATCTTGTCGGCGAGACGCACCTTGGCGAGCAGTTCGCGCGCTTCGCGCTCGGCGGTCTCGCGCGCCACGCCGAGAATCCGCACCGGCGCGAGGACGATGTTTTCCAGCACCGTCAGGTGCGGAAACAGGTTGTACTGCTGGAAGACGAAGCCGATGCGCTTTCTCAGGGCGATGCGTTCGGCCTCGGTGCGCAGGGCATGCACCGGCGTGTCGCCGACGACGACCTCGCCGCGTTCCGGCGTCAGCAGTCCGTTGATGCAGCGCAGGATGGTCGATTTTCCCGAGCCCGACGGGCCGATGATCGACACGGCGTCGCCCTTGCGCACGTTGAGGTCGATCCCCTTGAGCACGTGGTTGCTGCCGAACGAGAGATGAACCTGGCGCAGCTCGACGAGCGGCGGCCGCTCCGGCGGCTGATGGGCTGGTGGCATGGCTCGGAATCCCTCGATGGCGGTCAGTGGAGTCAGTGGAACGCGTACTTGCGTTCCAGGCGGGTGGTGAAGCGCGTGATCGGATAGCAGTAGAGGAAAAACAGGGTCAACACCGCGAGGTAGATGAGCACCGTGAAATCCGTGCGGTTGACCGTGTTGCTGGCGTTCTTGGCCGATTCGAGCAGTTCGGTTACGCCGACCAGCGAGGCCAGCGTGGTGCTCATGGTGATCATCGCGTAGAGATTCATCCACGGCGGCAGGACGCGCTTGACGCACTGCGGCAGGATGACCCAGCGCAGGGTCTGCGAACGGCCAAATCCGAGCGAGGCCGACGCGTCCCACTGCGCCGAGGTGATCGACAGGATCGCCCCGCGGAAGATTTCGGCGACGTGCGCGCTGGCCGGCAGCGCCAGCCCGAGCGTGGCCTTGATCCAGTCGGGGAACGCCAGGTACAGCGAGCCGAGGCGGATTTCAAACGGGAAGACGTAGGTGGTGAAAAAGATCAGCACCAGGACCGGCGTGTTGCGGAAGACCTGCACGTAGCCGCGCGCGGGCGCGCCGACCCAGCGGCGGTGCGAGAGTTCCAGCGCGCCGACGATCGCCCCGAGCAGGGTGCCGATGGCGATGGCCAGCGCGCTGATCAGCACGTTCATGCGCAGCCCCGCGGCCAGATGGGGCATCCATTGCCAGAGGATGGCCACCGTCTCCCGCTGGAAATGGGCCAGCGCCGCCCAGGCCAGCGCGACGACGCCGAACCAGAGCACGGTCGGAGGCAGCGAGGGCGCGCTCCACGGCGCTTTCACGGTCATCGACTGTTCAGTGGCCATAGCCCGGCATCCGCAAACGGTTTTCCAAGAGGATTCCCAGGCGGGAGACGAGCAGCGTCAACACCCCGTAAACCAGGAAAATGAGGATCATCATCTCCAGCACGTTGTCGCGTTCCACCCAGATCATCAGCGAGGCGTAGGTCACCTCGCCGACGGCGATGGCCGAGGCCAGCGTCGTCGACTTGACGACGTCGACGAAGTTGTTGAACAGCGACGGCAGGGCGAAACGGAAGGCGAGCGGCAGTTCGACGTGCGCCAGCAGTTCGCGCCGGCTGAAACCCAGGGAGATGGCCGATTCGCGCATCGCCCTGGGAACCGCTTCGATGCCGGCGCGCAGCGCTTCGGCGTGATACGCGCCGTAGTGCGTCGAGAGCACGATTACCGCCCAGGCGTAGGCCGTCAGCGGGTTGTTCTGCGCCCCTCCGACGAGCTGGTTGAGGAGCATGTTGAGCACGAAAAAGGCGCAGTAGATCTGCACCAGCGTCGGCGTGTTGCGCATCAGCTCGACGAAGGCCCGCGCCGGCCGGGCCAGCCACGGCCGGCCGGAAGTCAGCAGGCCGGCGAGCGCGATGCCGACGAGCAGGCTGCAAAGGATGGTCAGCACCGACAACTCGGCGGTCAGCGCGATGCCTCGCAGCCACGACGCGCGCTCGCGGGCGTCGAGCAGGAAGGCGTAGTTGAGGCCGACCGTCCTGCCGGCCGCGATGAACGCCCGCAGCCAGGATTCAGGCATGGGCGGGCTTTCTCCGCCACCGGGCGGCCGGCGGGACTTTCGTCGATGCGTGGATCATTTCTTGGTCACCGGGTACACGGCCTGCCATTTTTCCAGCTCGGGGGTGATCGGAATCCGGTGCTTGCGCGTGACTTCGTACAGCCAGCCGCTGCGGTACCAGTCCTGCACGAAGGCATCGAGCGTATTCTGGAACTCGGTATCGCCCTTGCGCACCCAGATGACCGAGGGCAGCGGAATCAGATCCGTGGGCAGCGGCAGTTCGAAATCCTTCCATTCCGGATTGTCGGAGACGAGCAGGTGCAGCGGCGCGCTGTCATGCACGGAAGCAAAGCAACTGCCCCCTTTCAGCGCCAGCAGGGACTCGGGCTGCGAGGGCAGTCCCCTGACGTTGGCCCCGTACTGCTCGCTCAGCGGCTTGGCGTAGTTGCTGCCCTGCGAGACGCAGACGATCTTGTCCTTGACGTCCTCCCACTTGGCGATGCCGCTGCCTTTGCGCGTGATCAGGCCGCCGCCGGCGTCGCCGTAGGGCGTCGGCACGTAGCCCATGAGTTCGGCGCGTTCGGCGTTGAGCTGCATGTTGGCCAGCAGCAGGTCGACCTTGCCCTGCTGCAGGAACTGCACCCGCGTCGCCGGCGTCACCGCCACCGTTTCCAGCTTGACGCCGAGACGCTTGGCGACATCCAGCGAGAGATCGATGTTCAGCCCCTCCTGTTGCTGCGTCTTTGGATCGATGTAGCCGAACGGCGGCCCGGAGAGGATGACCCCCACGACCACGCTGCCACGCGACTTGATGCGTTCGAGCGTCGTTTCGGCGTGCGCGAAGGACGCGATGGAAAGCGCGGCGACGGCGCCAAGGACTCCGAGAATCCGGACTGTTTTCATGAATTCCTCCTGACGGGTTGAGTCGGGAGATTCTAGAAGCGCCCCGCGGACAAACGAACTAAGAAGATTTTATTTCGTTATACGGAAAACCCGATGCGACGCAAAACGGCGGCCAGCGCCGCCCTTATTTTGAGGAACGCACGGGGTCCCGGCTTTCGCCGGGACGACGGCTGTTCAGAAGACAGAGGACTGATGACAGAGGACTGATGACAGAGGACAATTCAGTTACCTGGCGCTTCGCGCCCGCAAATATTACTGTCTTCCGTCTTCTGAAATGCCGGTCGTAAACTCCGGCGCAAAGCGCCGGTAAACCCTGTTCCCTGCCACCTGATCCCTGAGAACCTTCTCCCTGGGAGCGGCACCAGCCCCGCATTTAACCCGCGCCATGACGCTGCCGCCGCCGTTGCGGGGCTGGTGCCCCGCGCTCCCAGGGGCTTTCCACGCGCAAGAACCTGTTTGCGATCTTCTCTTTGGGAGCGCATCTTGCACAAGTCCTGTTATGAGAGCCTGTTGTGGTAGGGCGGTTTCTCCGAAACCGCCGCAGGGTTGGCACGTTGCTGCGGCGCGCTCGGAGATCGCGCCCTACCCGGGCTCCGCTGTATTGAAATTGGGGGGCCGCTTATTTCAAGGTTTTTGCGAAGGCTTCGCCTTCGGAAGGATACGACCGGCGGATTGGCATCCGCCCTACGTGTCAGGGATCAGTAATTCTTGCGGGCGCGAAGCGCCCGGTAACTGATCTGATTCCTGATTCCTGATACCTGATACCTGTCACGGAAAGCGCGCATGGATGCGGCGCGGCAGGTCGCCGATTTCCGCCAGGCACTCCACCAGGGCGGGATCGAAATGACGGCCCGCTTCCGCGCGCAAATAATCCTGCGCTTGCTCGAAAGTCCAGGGTTCCTTGTAGCAGCGCCGGGAAACCAGGACGTCGAAGACGTCGGCCAGCGCCGTCAGGCGGGCGCACAGGGGAATGTCTTCCCCGGCCAGCCTCCCTTCCTCCCCGGAACCGGCGTAGCCCTCGCCGTTCCATTTCTGGTGATGGTGCAGGGCGACGTCGCGGGCCAGGCCGGCGATGTCGCCGGAGTAATCGGCGAGGATGGACGCGCCCAGCGCGGTATGCCCGCGCACGACGGTGAATTCTTCTTCGGTGAGCCGGCCGGGCTTTTTCAGCACCTGGTCGCTCACCCCGACCTTGCCCAGGTCGTGCAGCATGGCCGCGAGACGCAGGCGGCCCTTTTCCCGGCGGATGGCCTCGGGTTCGTACCCGCGTTTGAGCGCCCAGGCGTGGTAAAGCTCCGCCGCGACGGCGCCGACGCGCTCCGCGTGGGCGCTGGTTTCCGCGGGATCGTGCACCGCCGCCATGCGCAGCAGCGCGTAGATGCCGTTCTTCTCCACCTCGCGGCGTTCCAGGATGCCGGACACTTCGCGCGCCAGCATGCGGCAATCCCGCTCCATGTCGCCGCTGAAGGCGCACGGCGTCTTGTCGGCGTCCAGGCTGTTGACGAGCTGCATCACGCCGAGCATCCGGCCGCGGTTGTCGAGAAAGGGCAAGGCCAGGATCGAGCGCGTGACGAAGCCGCTTTGCCGGTCGCCGGCGTCGTCGAAGGCGTAGGGGACGCCCGGTGGCAAGGCCCGCGCGTCGGCCAGATTCAGGGGCCGTCCGGTGGAAGCCACGTAGCCGGCGATCGATTGTTCCGAAATGGGCAGGCGGAAGGCGGAATAAGCGTGGCGGTAGGCTTCGTCCACCGCGAACAGGCTGTCGTTGTGGGTGTAGGCGAAGACCAGCTCCTGGCCTTCGGCGAGGAAGATCGTGCCCGCGTCCGCCCGGGTGATCTCCCGGGCCTTGCTCAGAACGCGGTCCAGCAGGACGTTGCTGTCCCGGTAGTCGGCCAGTTCTTCGAGAAACTGGAAGAGCCGGTCGCTCCTGCGCCGGGCCGGGTGCCTGAAACCCAGGCTGAAGCGCAGCCCTTCCCGGCCCACCTGGAGCTGCGATTTCCGGTACGGTTCCCGCAGCGCCTTGTCCAGCCGGTCCAGATCCATGTCGCTCCGATCCGGGGCGTGGTGGCTCAAGACCAGATGGCGCAGGCCGGCCTTTTCCGCCGCTTCCGCCCAGTCTTCCCAGGCCGAATGACCGAAGCCCGGCTGATAGTCCTGGCGGCGGTACTGCGCGTCCACGACGGCAAAATCCGCCCCGGCCAGCATCTTTGCCGCCGCCTCGACGCCCTCCTTGCCCGCGATTTCGTGATCGCCGGTATAGACGAACACGGCGTTGTCGGCGCGCACCCGCCAGCCGAAATTGCCGCCCGGATGGCGCGTGGCGAAGGCTTCCACGGCGACCTGCCCGGCCTTCGGGCCGGGGGCGATGATCTCCCCGGCCTTGACCGGATGCAGGATCACCCGGCCCTTGAGCTGATCGAGAGGCAGGGGGAAAAACCCGCACTGGAAGAAATAGTCCGGCAGCCGTTCGAGCCAGTGCGGAAGATAGAGGTGGGTCGTCCAGGCCGGGGAATGCAGGGGATGAAAAAACCACAGGCCGACCACGTGATCGGCGTGCCCGTGGGTGAGGAAGACGTGCGCCTCGCCGCTCTCCGGCAGGCTTTTCCCCGCTTCGCGCAGCCCCGTCCCGGCGTCCAGGAAGATCAGCGGGCCGTCTTCCGGCCTCACTTCGATACACGCGGTATTGCCGCCGTAGAAGAAGGTATCCGGCGCGGGCGCGGCAATGCCGCCCCGCACCCCGCGCAGGATGATTTCCATCTCAGAGACTCCAGACCATGCCAGGTTCACTCACATGAATCAGACGCCTTCGACCTGGCGCGCGATAAAGCGCTTCACCGCGTCGGCGTCCACGTCCATCACCTCGACGCGCCGCGGCAGGTTTTCGATGCCTTCCGTGGCGGCGGGACGCTCGGGACGGCGGCCCAGCGCCTCGACGATCGTATCCTCGAACTTGGCCGGCAGCGCCGTTTCGAGCACCAGCATCGGCATCTGCGCCGTGCGCTGCTCCAGGGCCACCTTGAGGCCGTCGGCGGTGTGCGTGTCGATCATCACGCCATATTTCTCCCAGGTCCGGCGAATCGTCGCCAGGCGGTCGGCGTGAGTGCTCTTGCCAGAGACGAAAGCGAATTCCGGCAAGGCGGAAAAATACGGCGTCGCCGCCAGATCGAAGCCGCCGCCCGCGTCGATCCGGCCCCATAGCTCCCGCACCACGGCCGGATCGCGGCCAACGAGATCGAAGACGAAACGTTCGAAATTGGACGCCTTGGAGATGTCCATCGACGGGCTGGTCGTCGTCCAGGTGTCCGCCGTGCCGCGCGGACGATAGACGCCGGTGCGGAAAAACTCGTCGAGCACGTCGTTCTCGTTCGTCGCCAGCACCAGCTTGCCGATCGGCAAGCCCATCATGCGCGCGACGTGGCCGGCGCAGATGTTGCCGAAGTTGCCCGAGGGGACGGCGAAGGCCAGTCGTTCGTCGTTCGAGCGCGTGCCGGCGAAATAGCCCTTGAAGTAATAGACCACCTGCGCGGCGACGCGCGCCCAGTTGATCGAGTTCACCGCGCCGAGCCGGTAGCGCGCCTTGAAGCCCGGGTCGTTGAACACCGCCTTGACGATGTCCTGCGCCTCGTCGAACACGCCGCGCACGGCGATGTTGAAAATGTTGGCGTCCCGCAGCGAATACATCTGCGCGCGCTGGAACGCGCTCATGCGCCCGTGCGGCGAGAGCATGAACACGCGGATGCCGCGCTTGCCGCGCATGGCGTATTCGGCCGCCGAGCCGGTATCGCCGGAGGTCGCGCCGAGGATGTTGATCTCCTCGCCCCGGTTCGCCAGCACGTACTCGAAGAGGTTGCCGAGCAGTTGCATGGCCATGTCCTTGAACGCCAGCGTCGGGCCGTTCGACAGTTCGAGCAGGCCCAGGCCCGGTTCCAGCCAGCGCAGCGGCGTGATCTCCCCGGCTCGCGCCGGATCGCGCCCGTTGCCATAGACCTCGGCGGTATAGGTCTTGTCGACCAGGGCTTTCAGCGCGCCCGAGGGAATGTCGTCGATGAACTTGGCGAGCACGGCGCAGGCCAGTTCGGCGTATGACAAGCCTCGCCACCGATCCAGCTCGGCGCGCGTCACCCGCGGATAGCTTTCCGGCAAATACAAGCCGCCGTCGGGAGCCAGGCCGCCGAGCAGGATTTCGGTGAAAGTCTTTCTGGACGACGCTCCAGCGTCGCCACGGGTCGAGATGTAGAACATGACGGTCGCGGGAGAATGGAAAGTGGCGGGGTTCGGAATGTCCGGGGAGAGAGGAGCGAAGACAATGATATTTTTTGGGCGTGAAGCAAGCGTAACTGAGCTGTCTTCTGCCCCTGAATCAGTGTCGATGTTTAACCAATATCCTGGCTTCGCCTTTCATCCGGCCCCGCTGCATGCCCTGTTGCATGCCCCCGCGGGTTGCTTCGTCAAGAGAGCTTTCGATACGTTCGGCGAGCATGGTGTCTGCCTCCAGAAGGTCGTTGATGCGTTCGATTTCTTCGATGTTAGGGGAGTCTGCCTCGCGGCGCAACAGGCGTTTGAACGTCCTGACATACGTCCAAAAGTGAAAGTGTACACGTCCAAAAGTAAAAATCTACTTTTGGCCGGAAATGTTTGCGACGGAAGGCAAGCAAAGCTCGCCTTCCATCGGGGCAACTTCAACGAAAAACCCAACGCCGATCATAGGGGTGTTTCCTTGTTTTCACTTCCCGAAAAAGGCGAGCTCCGCTTGCCTTTTTCGGCCAACTTGCCCGGCCAAAAGTAGGTTTTTACTTTTGGACGTTTAATCTACCCTGCCACGATGCGATTCTTGCCGGCGCGTTTCGCGGCGTAGGCCGCGGCATCGGCCCGCCGCAGGGCTTCTTCCAGCGATTCGGGATGATCGTGGCTGACCACGCCGGCGCTGAAAGTCACCGCCTGCCCCAGATCCGGCATCCTTCTCGACGAGAACTCGGAAAGGAAACGCCGCACGGCCTTGCACGCGCTGTCGACCGGGGTGTCCGGCAGCATCAGCACGAACTCCTCGCCGCCGAAGCGGCAAAGCACGTCCGACGGACGTATCGAGTCTTGCAGCACGCGCACCAGGTGCGCCAGTACCTGGTCGCCGGCCAGGTGCCCGTAGCGGTCGTTGAGCGCCTTGAAATCGTCGAGGTCGATCATCGCCAAGGCCAGGGAACCTCCGCTGCGGCGGGAACGCGCCATTTCGCGCGCATAGGCGCGCTCGAAGCCGCGCCGGTTCAAGGCGCCGGTCAGCGGATCGGCAAAGGCGGCCTGCTGGGCTTCCTTCAGCGCTTTTTCCAACTCGGCGATGCGCATCCCGGCCGCCAGCAGTTGGAGCATGCCCGCGTCACGGACGAGCTCGCTCGACAGACCGACCAGCGTGCGCGGCGCCGCCGGCGCGGGCGATGGAAAAATCGCGTGCGGATACGCGGAAACGGATTGCGCGAAACGGCGATGCAGGCGGCGCAAGGCCAGCCGGTTCGACTGGAATAACGAGGTATTGTTGTGATTCATCAAAAACTGACTCCGGTTGGAAGCTTGGAAACATCTCCCTCCAGGGGATAATCCCGCACGGGAGGGGCGCAAGCCCTTCCGTGCTTTGGTCCGGCCTGCCGGACGTGGATTGAAACTTGCCGTCTTTCCTTCTCTCCCACGATCTCTGAACGCTTATCGACGCCGGGGATACCCAGGGAAGCCGATGAGCCTCAAGCACGCTGGCAAAGGCCAAAACCCCTTCTGAGCGTCTTAACGGAAACAATTGGCAGAACTTTACATTTATTTTAAGTAAATGTCGCAATACGTTGTTTTATAACAAGTTATGTACAATCATACGGTGTGGTTTTGCAACTGTCAAGACGGAAGATCGTCAAGGATCGGAGCAGTCGACGGGCGCTCCGCACCCGTAGAAATCACTCTTCTCCGTCCTCTGGAAAGCAGGACGGAAAAGCGAAGCACCTTCCGCCGGTCCAATGACGCGGCGGCGGAATCGCCGGAAATCGACGACGGTTCAACGCGGGCAATTCACGGATCGTCACGCCATGGCGCACTTGCCGGGCCGGACACAGGACCATCGCACCCTGTGGCGTCGTTGGTATCGTAGCGATTTCCCCGGGACGCCGGTCTCCGATCCACCTGGGCGTTAGCGCCAAACCGTCGCAAAATCGTAGGGCGGGAAAGCGCAGCGCCTCCCGCCGGTCCTTCTCTCCGGCGGCGCAGCCGCCGCTTATCTCGTGCGGCGCTTTCCCGCACCACGGGATTCGGGGAACCGGCGGGAGGTGTGCGCCCTTCTGGGAGCGCGGGGCACCAGCCCCGCAACGGCGGCGGCAGCGACATTCCGGCCGTTGCGGGGCTGGTGCCCCGCGCTCCCAGGGGCAGCCGAGAAGCTGTCGTAATGGGCTTGTTTCAAGAGCCGTCGAATACGATGAGCGGCGGCTGCGCCGGAAAAACAACTGCAAACGGCGGCGGACATTGCGGGCTACGCTTGCCGCGGAAAGCGGATAATGACGATTGTCGGGAAATGGCGGCGTAAGAGGAAGGCTTGGCTCGAAATTCAGCGGGGTGAAAAACAGGCGGGTTGGGGGTTTTGAACGGAAGGGAGCAAGACATGAAGGCACAGCGAGGAAAAATGGGAAAGGAGATTAATCGTGGTTTGTCCCTATTATTCTATTATTACAATATACCCAATGCCTTCAAGCACGATCTTCCCAATGCAATGCGATTTGAAGAGTCTCCTTGAGGGGATATATCGATGTTGAGCGCGAAAGCATAAACATGACCAGATTTTTCTACCCAACCTACCCACCATCCAACATGTGGTGGGACACGTAGTGCGGATCCGGTTTTGGCAAACAAGCCGTATTCATTTGTCCGTTCAATTAGCATAATCTCACGGGTTTGATCCTGTGCCGCGAGTAAAACAGGCAGATTTCCAAGAGCAAGTCGGGCAAGAAAGCGGGTTTGTTCCACGGCGCTAATCGCAAGCGGCCCTTCCAGCCAGAATGTATCGACAATTTTACCTACATTACCGTTACCATATGCCAGTTCCGCGAGCCGAGAGTGCATATTTTCAATGCCTATACGCCTTGCGATTCCTTGGTAAATGGGAACATTTGATATTTTTATCGCATCCCGCAAACTCATATCCCGCTCCCATGCTTTCACGGGCTGGGCATTCCCTCCATAAGGCAGAATTTCATCCACATTTTCTACCACTCTAGTGGAAAGCGCAATCAATGTATGTGGAATTTTATAGGTTGAGGCCGGTATAAAACGCATTTCCGCACGTCCAGGGTTGTATCCCTGGAACGTGCCTGCATTGACATCATAGAGGACAAATGTACCCGCGACATTGGCAGTATCAAAAATGGCTTTAATGTCGGCATTATCTTTCCATTCAATGGAAGAAGCCTGTATGCAGCCAGTAAAAAAGAACAGGATGGAGATAAGACAACATCCAGATGATTTGATTATCATCACATGCCTTCATTATAGTTGTGTGTGGACATGATCTGTATGAACCACTTTGGCTTCATGCGGAAAAAGTCTTTCCGTACATGGTTTTTGAGTCTTCTACCTGAATCCAGTACAACAGGCTCTGTGTCTCGCGCAAAGACCGCCCAATGCCAATGTGGCCGTCCGTTCATCAAGTGCCATTTAAGCGACAGTAAAGCCAATGACGGCATTGTATCCCATGTAACAAAAGGAATTTCGGAATCAGACGCTTTTATTCCGTGATACTCCAGGAGTCTGCGCACATATCGCGTATCTGACCACAAGGCATGATCTTCCGCATAAATATTGAGATCATTGGCAATGCGTTTATTTTCCGCATAGGAAATGCCAGCCAAAACCGCTACACTGGCGATGCCGCAACCAGAATTCTCTTCCTGAATCACAGGATTAATTTTCATAAATATCCCGTTCATTTCTTCAAGGATGGAATAATAGGAATAATAGGGGACAAACCACGATTAATCCCAGCTTCTGTTTTCCGGAATTTGCACATGACAGGGGATAGCAATATCCGCGGCCACGAAACGCCCGCCAACTGAAGTCCCCTGTCCTTTGCCTCTCACTCGCCGCGCATCGCCCGGCGGCGTTCATGGTCGGTGAGATGGCGCTTGCGGATGCGAATGTTCTTCGGGGTGATCTCCACCAGCTCGTCGTCGTCGATGAACTCGACCGCGGATTCCAGCGTGAGTTGCACCGGCGGCGTGAGGTTGATCGCCTCGTCCTTGCCGGAGGCGCGGACGTTGGTCAGTTGCTTGGTCTTGATCGGGTTGACCACCAGGTCGTTCTCGCGCGAATGGATGCCGATGACCATACCCTCGTACAGGCGATCGTTGGGCGTCACGAACATGCGCCCGCGTTCCTGCAGCTTCCATAACGCATAGGCCACGGCCTCGCCCTGCTCGGCGGATACCAGCGCACCGTTGCGGCGCCCCGGAATGTCGCCCTTGACCGGGGCATAGTCGTCGAAGACGTGGCTCATCAGTCCGGTGCCGCGCGTCAGGTTCATGAACTCGCCCTGGAAACCGATCAGGCCGCGCGCCGGCACGCGGTATTCGAGACGCACCCGCCCGCGCCCGTCGGAAACCATGTCCTGCAGCTCGCCCTTGCGGTAGCCGACGGCTTCCATGACGGCGCCCTGGTGCGCCTCTTCGACGTCGAGGGTAAGCGCCTCGAAGGGTTCGCACAGCTCGCCGCCGATCGTCTTGAAGATCACCCGCGGCCGCCCGACCGCCAGCTCGTAGCCTTCGCGGCGCATGGTTTCGAGCAAGATGGTGAGATGCAGTTCGCCGCGCCCGGAAACGAGGAAGGAATCGGTCTCGCCCGTATCCTCGACGCGCAGCGCCATGTTGGTCAGGAGTTCCTTGCGCAGGCGCTCGCCGAGCTGGCGGCTGGTGACGAACTTGCCCTCGGTGCCGGCGTAGGGTGAATCGTTGACCATGAAGGTCATGTTCAGCGTCGGCTCGTCGATCTTGAGCATCGGCAGCGCCTCCGGCGCCTCCGGCTGGGTGATCGTGCAGCCGATCGACAGCTCGTCGATGCCGGTCACCAGCACGATGTCGCCCGCCACCGCCTCGCTCATCGGCGTGCGCTCGATGCCGCGAAAGCCGAACACCTGGTTGACCTTGGCGTTCTTCGGCATGCCGTGCTCGAAATTGCCGTCGGCGTCGGGCTGGCCGTACATCACCGTCACCTGCTGCGCCGGCCTCAGCCGTCCGCGCTGGATGCGGCCGATGCCGATGCGGCCGACATACGAAGAATAGTCGAGCGCGGCGATCTGCAATTGCAGCGCCCCGTCGACATCGTCGGCTTCCGGCGCCGGAACGTGGCCGAGGATCGCCTCGAACATCGGGCGCATGTCGACGCCGGGAAGCTTGAGATCGGTCGTCGCGTGGCCTTCGAGCGCCGAGGCGTAGATCACCGGGAAATCGAGCTGCTCGTCGTTCGCCCCGAGCTTGTCGAACAGGTCGAAGGTATGGTCGACGACCCAGTCGGGCCGCGCCCCGTCGCGGTCGATCTTGTTCACCACGACGATCGGCTTCAGGCCCAGCGCCAGCGCCTTCCGGGTCACGAAGCGCGTCTGCGGCATCGGCCCTTCGACCGCGTCGACCAATAGCAGCACGCCGTCGACCATGCCCAGCACGCGCTCGACCTCGCCGCCGAAGTCCGCGTGTCCCGGCGTGTCGACGATGTTGATGTGCGTGCCCGCGTAGTCGACCGCCAGGTTCTTGGCCAGGATGGTGATGCCGCGCTCCCTTTCCAGGTCGTTCGAATCCATGACGCGCTCGGCGACGTGCTGGTG